>JAPLKF010000040.1 GCA_026388215.1 Pseudomonadota bacterium
GCAACCATATATCAGTGAATCTGCCATATGATTGAACTTTAACAATGACTTAAAAAAACAAATATTATAAACTGGTTAAACATATGAGAAATATTGGCATCTATTCATACTTTGGTTATGCACTACCCTTCGATGAAAGGCTTAAAATGATAAAACAGGCCGGATTTCACACAACATCTGTCGGGCTGGGGGATGAAGAAAAACTCGTCAGAAACGGACAGAAAGACCTAATACCTGAGATGGTAAGGTCAAAAGGACTATATCTCGAATATGCACATGCCCCGGAGGCAAAATGCAATAATCTATGGTCAGAATCAAAGCAAAGCCGGACAGAAATAAAAAGAGGGTATTCATCATGCATTGCCTATTGTAGAAAGCATCTAATACCAATTCTCGTCATTCATATAAGTAAGAGTAAAGGAAAGCAACCTCAACCGCCCAATCACTACGGATTGGCAATAATTAAAGACCTTTCAAAATACGCAGAGGATTCAGGTGTCAAAATAGCAATAGAAAATACACAGAAATTAGGGCACCTTGATTATATCTTCTCGAATATTGATTCTCCTTCTCTGGGTCTTTGCTATGACAGTTCGCATGATTTTTTGTATAGCCCTCAACCCGGGTTAATGCTTAAACAGTGGGGCCATTTGCTTTTCACAACCCACATTTCCGATAACGATGGCCTCCTTGACAGGCATTGGCTTCCGGGGGAAGGAACCATTAAATGGGATATTGTGAAAAATAGTTTTCCTTTAAAAACATACAAAGGATTTCTCACATTAGAAGTATTTTCAAAAGATCCAAAGAGCGAGACTGCACCAGAATTTTTAAGAAAAGCCTTGAAAAGCATCAAAGGTTTTGAAGAGATGCTTAGAGAATGAGGCTCATAGCTCATAATTGAGGGCATGGAGCAGAGAGCATAGAGCAAGGGGCATGGAGCAGAGAGTATAAAGCACAGAGCAGAGGACCGACGGTATTTTAAGGTCGATTGGTGAAAGAAACAGCGTGCCGGCCAAACAGGCTCCGACACACTTTTACAGAGCGGAATAGTGTATAAAGCGTTCTACTTCTTCAAAGGCCCTTCTGGCTCCATTACCGGTAGCGATAAATTCTATCTTCTCACCTCTTACGGTTTCCAGATATTCAGGACAGAGAATCGACTTAACGTTTAAATATTCCTTTTTCCCAAATAACATAAAATTGTAATACTTCATCCTCTCTTTATGTATGTACAGATCACAGTCGCAGTTGTGTGCAATATCAGCTAATTGAGCCATTTCCATTTTAATTCCGTTTCTATTTTCAATAACTACAGTCAGCTCAAGAAATTCATTTTTCTCAAGGGATTCCCTCTCCTCCCTCCAGATAGAACCGTACTTTTCAACCCACTCCATTGCCGCCTTCTCTGTTCCTATATCGTGTCCTTCCTTCTCTGATTCAATCCACTTATACTTCAGTATTTCTTCTTTTTGTACTTCCACATCCTCAAGCTGTTTCTTCCGTAAAAAATCAGCTTCATAATTAATAAGGAAGTCCACTATTGCCTCTTCCAGTGTAACCTCCCCGCCTTCTGTCTGGGAAAGATAGTACTTGTGAATCTCAATAGCGCGAAGCTCGGAGGGGA
This sequence comes from Pseudomonadota bacterium, assembly GCA_026388215.1. NCBI lineage: Bacteria > Pseudomonadati > Pseudomonadota > Pseudomonadota bacterium. Next base: position 1,628 of record JAPLKF010000040.1, read on the forward strand.
TGAGATCAACCTCTTTTCTTGTCATCGATTCCTTTAATAAGTATTGTCTGTTTTACGAATAATTTTTCTATTCGGGTAAATATATATCCTGGCAGTAATAAATGCAACACAAAAAAGCGAGTGGTGGTATCTCTGAAAGTGCTATCGAAGTCTATCTCAAAAAATCGATAACCGCTTCAGAAAACCTTTCAGGAAACTGGTACATCAACCCGTGGCCGCCATTTTCCATTTTCACCAGCTTCGCACCTGGAATCTTATCAACCATCATGTATGAATACCCGGGTAGCGTCAAAATATCTTCCGTACCTGTGACAAGGAGGGTCGGGCTCTTAATCTGTTGAAGACGGTCGCAACATCCCTTCCAGTTATTCATCGCATCAGCCTGTTGTTTCACGTTTTCTGGATGTGCTATCTGCCTCGAACGGGAAAAAATATCCTTCACGTAATCCAGATGAACTGCAAGCCAGCCCTCAGGAAACAGCAGCCCGATCAGCCTTTTCCCGCGCTCCTCATTGGTACCCGATGTATCATACAATTTTTTCTCCACTTCCGGAGGTGTAGGAAAGTAATACCCGCCGCAGTCCGCAGCATAAAGGATGAGCTTATTCACCTTCCGGGGGTGTCTCAATACCAGCTCCTGGGCAACTTCAGTACCCATCGAATAACCGAGTACATGGGCACGTTCTATCCCCAGCGCTTCCATCAAACCAGCCGTATCATCGGCAAACTGTTCGATGGTGAATTGACGTATCCCGGCTTCTGTTTCACCCATTCCCCGGTTGTTGAAAATGATTAACCTGTAATGAGAGGAAAGGATATTCAGTACATTCTGGTCCCAGATGTCCATTGTTCCCCTGAACCCCATAATCATGACAAGCGGGTATCCCTCACCAATCATCATGTACTCCATCCTGATATCACCTACTTTTGTACTCTGTATGTCCGAGGCATACCCGGTAATAGATACAATGGCCAGCGAAAAAAGGGCAATGATGACTATTAAACGAAACCATTTTTTCATAAACATTTTTACCTCCTGACAGTGTCCATTAAAAAGTTAATCATATAAAAACCAGTTTTCAATTATAGACCCATAGTTCAATCCGAATACCTGGGGAGTCTTCAACCGCTGCTCGCTGCCTTTATTATAAAACTGACTACAGCTTTCGTGACATTCACCATAAAACTGAGGTCAATCGTTTCATGTCTATCAAAGGGGGTATGGTAGTTAGGATTTCTGAACATGGCTGTATCTGTCAACATGAGGGCCGGATACCCTTGATTCCAGAACGAAGCGTGGTCGCTGAGCCTTGTTGAAGGGATTATGTATCCTGAAAGAGGTACCCTGTATGGTACAAGGATAAATCCTGGCACATATTCACTGACAGTGTTGTAAAAGTTCTTCATGAGGTCTTTCGATCTTTTGTTCGCAATTACAGCCAAAAAATTACCCCTTTTGGGGACACGCTTTCTCACAAAGACCGGGATTATCTGACTGCCCTCTCTCTCATCCGTGTACCCGACGGATTCAAGGATAAGTACTGCTTCATAGACCCTCCCTGATTTTCTGGCCTCTTTCGCAAATAGATTGCTCCCTATGAGAAACCTCAAGGTTTGTGGCTGCGGTTCCTCAAGGGTGAAGGCAACAAATTGGATTGTTCTCTTAAATGCCTGTGTGCTCAGTATTGATACGGCCTCGAGCAACACTGCAGCCCCGCTGGCGTTGTCATCAGCGCCGGGGCTTTCCTGTGCGGCATCATAGTGGGCACCTAAGAGTAACCATCCCTTCTCTTTATCTGTGCCTTCGATGGTCGCTATGATATTCCGGTATTTCCTTCCATAGAAAGGCACATCCTGACTCTCCACCTTGAGGCCAAAGGACCTCAAGGTCTTTTCAATAAATCTGGCCTTCTCCGTGAGGACATCGTAGTTATCCCATCCATGCCGGAGCCCTTCCAGTGCAAGGAGATATTTTTGAATTCTTTCACCTTTTACCTCTGAAGAAATCTCATGGATGAAGGGCAGAGTCCCTGAAGACATGGTTTCATTCTAACATGTTTGATTAAGTGCGGGTAGAGGTTAAGTAGAAAACCTTCAAAGGGATTGTGCATTATCGGGATATCGAATATACTTCTATTTTAGCCTGCAATCTCAAGGAGGGGGTGATGCCATGAAAATCGCAGTGTTAAACGGAAGTCCCAAGGGTGATGTCAGTGTTACAATGCAGTATGTTAGATTTATTCAGAAGAAGTTTCCCAAGCATGAACTTAAAATCCTCAATATATCCCATGGAATTAAAAGGATTGAAAAGGATGAGAATGCCTTCAGGGAAATCATCGAAGAGGTGAAGGCGTCAGATGGTGTATTGTGGGCCTTTCCCCTCTATTATCTCCTTGTTCCGTCCCAGTATAAGAGGTTTATTGAACTTATTTCAGAAAAAGGGGTAGAAGAATCCTTTAAAAATAAATACACGGCAGTGCTCACAACATCCATCCATTTCTTCGACCATACTGCCCACAATTATATGCATGCCATCTGTGATGACCTAAATATGAAATATGTTGACTACTTCTCAGCGGATATGGATGACCTGCTCAAAGAAAAAGAGAGAAAGCGGCTTCTCCTCTTTGTTAGGAGCTTTTTTGAAGCTATTGAGGGAAACATGGCCACCTCAAAGAGCTACGCAGCGCTTGCCTTTGATAATTTTACTTATATTCCGGGAAACGCGGCAGGCAGAATCAACACAGGCAACAAAAAGATACTCATCATCACTGACTCTATCGATAATCAGACGAATTTAGGGAGGATGATCGAGAGGTTCAGGAACTCCTTTTCCGGTGGAACTGAACTGGTTTATCTTAATGAACTGGATATCAAAGGAGGTTGTCTTGGCTGTCTCCATTGCAGCTTTGATAACATCTGTGTTTACCAGGATGGATTTTCTGATTTTTTCAATACGAGGCTTAAGAATGCGGATATCCTCGTGTACGGGGGAGCCATTAAAGACAAGTATCTGTCCTCAAGGTGGAAGATGTTCTTTGATAGGGGGTTTTTCCTGGGTCATACCCCGACGCTCACCGGCAAGCAGGTAGGGTTTATCATTTCCGGCCCCTTGAAACAGATACCCAACCTGAGGCAGGTTCTTGAAGCCCAGGTTCAGTCAGGAGAGGCCAATCTTGTTGATTTCATCACTGATGAATACGGGGATTCGGCTTATATTGATGCCTTGCTGGAAGGTCTTGCGGGGCGCCTGGTCTGGTGTGCAAATCACAATTACATTAAACCGGATACCTTCCTCAGCGTAGGGGGAAGGAAACTCTTCAGGGACGATATCTGGGGAAGGCTTCGCTTTGTATTTCAGGCAGACCACAGGTTCTATAAAAGTCACGGGTTCTACGATTTTCCACAGAAGGACTATAAGACAAGGGCCTTTAACCTGCTCATGATGCTCTTCACCAAAATACCGGCTGTGAGAAAAGGATTCCATAAGAAAATAAAAGAACAGATGGTGAAACCTTACAAAAAGATACTGGAAGAGTGAACTACCCCGTCCGTAAGGACAGGGCTTCTTGGTTCAACGAGGGGCGTTGATACACCGCCTCTCCCCAAGCGTTAATTCCCGCAGTCCCTGCGGTAGATTTTAGGAGTATATTTTGAGCAGCATTATGGTCTCTATCCATAACGGTCTTACAGAAAGGACACCGATGTATCCTTTGAGCAAGGGTTTTAGGAACAGGCTCGCCACAAAC
>JAPLKF010000041.1 GCA_026388215.1 Pseudomonadota bacterium
CACTCCGGTGTTCCTCTACGGTAGACTGTGATTGCCATACCGATGAGGCAGTCGAAGATACTGATTGGCGATGGTTTATACTGTGCCATATCGAGAAACTTCTTGTATAACACACTTGCCTGGGCAGAGTATTTCATGACCTCTTTCAGTCTGTCGTAATTGAATTTCTTTTTTGTAATATTTTCAAGCCATGCGATCATCTCTTTGAGCTGGATGACGCAGTATTTTACAATCTCTTCCCTTGCCTTCTTGTTCATCACGTATTCAGGTGTATCAAAGACGAAGACCGGTAAATTTCCCCTTCTTGCGAGGACCTGAAACCATTTTGTCAGGGTAAAGCACTGGGCGTTGCAGGCCATAAGGATATCTGGCGCAGGGATGCCCCTTGTTACGGTCATTCCTGTTTCCCTGTATCCTAAATCACTACGGGCGTAGGCGCACAGGTGGCTTGTGTAGCCTAAACTCTCAGTAACGGAACACAACTCGGCACCTTTCTTTGCTACTAAATTTGCAACTGCATGGTTTTCCGGGTATATAGGAATTACATCATGGGCGACAAAGAGTTCCACAGGGGAAATAGCAGTTGTGTATCCAACAAGCTTGCCAAGTTCATGGGCGCGAAATGCCTCATCTATATATTCGTTTGTTATCTTTTTTGATAATTCTTTTGAACTTAATTTCTCACTCATAGGGCACCCCCTCTCAAAGATTCAAAGAATGCCTGTAATCTTGTCCTCACATGTGCAAGAGATATGGTTTGATATTCAGTGTCCAATTCATGTATTGGCATTCCTTCTTTTTTTATCATCCTTTTCAAATCGGGCAGGTCGTATTCCTGGGATTCGCAGAATTCGATGTGCACATATATGATGGCCTTTGCGCTGGTTTGTTTATAGAGGGCCTTCACTTCTTCAAAGTTTTTATAGACGTTGTCGTGTATCGGTGAGAAGAACCCTCTTTTGAAGTGTCTTTCTGTGAGGGCATCAATCAGGTTTCCATTATCCGGGACAGCGCCCTGGAGGTACCTCGTGCCTGTTACAAGGGTGTCTCCAACTATATTAAGCTTTATTTCGTCAAATAGTTCATAGACTTCAGGGGGGTCACAGGTTATACCAACGAGTATCACATCCGTGTATTCATCAACCTTTTTAATTTTTAAACTACCCTTAATCTTTTTGAGACTCTTATTAAACTCAGCCTTGTCAACCTGCATTGAAAGTTTTATTAATGCGAATAATTCTTTATTACTGAGGGTTCCGGGATTTTTTCTTTTGATTTCGTATATCTCTTTCAGAAGCTCCTTGTTTTCATTGTGTATCCTTATTGACTCCCTTAAATCTTCATCCTTCAAACTTTTGCCTGACCATCCTGTGAGGGAGGAGACCAGTCGTTCAATTTCTTCTTTTACCCAATACCGTGCGCTTGGTCTATCAGCCTGACGTGGTGCAAGAAAACTCTCGACATATTTGTCAGGGAAGCTTATCCTCCAGATGTCTGACAGATGCTGGGTAGTATCGCAGACCTGGGGCAGAACAAAACCATCGAAGAGGTCGCCCTCGTAGCTCAATACGAGCTCAAGATTACTCCTGGCAAGGGAGCATGCATTGTCCGGTAAGCGGCTTGGAGCCTTTTTTAATGGTTTATCTGTTCCAATCAGAGAAACAGGTAAAAAACCAAAGGCGTATATCAACTCCTCGGGCACATCTGGTATGGTACTCCCTACCACCTTTTTTCCAGTATCCTTTTTCCATTTTCTAATATAGGGGTATGGATCATTAGCGTGCTTTACAACCTGTTTAATGCTTAAGTTGTCCCACATAAGTCCTCCAGATTAAATATGAAAAATTTCACATATTATAGAGAGCCATTCCGTTTTTGTCAAGGCTGAATTATTTATGCGCTACCAGTCCCGCAAGGCAGGATAGCTCAACTATAGCGTAGAGCGTAGAGCAAAGAGCAGAGAGCAGAGAGCGTAGGGCAGAGGGCAAAGGGCATAGCGCAAAGTGTAGGTGTTAATTCAGTTCATAGCTCATGGTTTTGCTATCAGCTATGAGCAAAGAACTAATAATGCTGATAGCTGAATGCTGAAGGCTTACGTTTGGGGAATTTACTTGATTATTTGCAGAAATATAATAAAATAATAGTTCATATGGATAAAAATACCATTAAGACGCTTGCAAAAGAGTTTTATAAATATTTAGACATAGAGAAAGGTGCACCGTTTAATACGAAGAGGGCATACAAAGGGGATATAGAGGATTTTATCGAGTTTATAGAAAAGAGTTCCTATGACATAGTAGACCATCATGCTATAAGGGCTTATATCGTGAATATTTATAAAGATCTGAAAAAATCTTCTTTATCGAGGAAGGTTTCATCAATAAAGGTGTTTTTTAGGTTCTTGAAGAAGAAGGGGTATATTGAAGAAAACACTGCACTGGTGATAAAAAATCCGAAGATTGAGAAACATCTTCCAAAGTTCTATACAATAGACGAGATGTTCCACTTCCTTGATTTTCTTCCAAAGGAAGGCTGGTTGAACATGAGGAACCGGGCAATGTTTGAGCTCATGTATTCAACGGGCATGAGGTCGCAGGAAGTACTTAATATAGACATTGGTGACTTGCATATGGAAGGGATGTGGGTGAAGGTAAAGGGCAAAGGCGGCAAGGAAAGGATACTCCCCTTCGGGGAAAAGGCCAGGGATGCACTTAAGGAATATCTGGATATAATGAAGGATAAAGGAAAATATTCGGTAAAGGGCCCGCTCTTTATAAACTTTCACGGTGAGAGGCTATCATACAGGGGTTTGCTTAAGATCATGAAGAAACATCAAATCAAGGTGCACCTTTTTAAAAACCTTGCACTCCATGGGATACGACACTCCTTTGCTACCCATATGCTTGATAGTGGCGCTGACCTCCGGAGCATACAGGAACTGCTCGGTCATTCAAAGCTCTCAACAACTCAGAAATATACCCATGTCTCCATGGATAAGCTGATGGAGATATACGATAAGTCCCATCCGAGAAGGTAAAATGAAGGCAACGACAGTAATATGCGTAAGGCATAAAGAAAGGGTTGCTATTGGTGCTGATGGACAGGTTACCATGAATGCAACGGTAATGAAACACACAGCAAAGAAGATAAGGAAGCTCTATCAGGATAAATGTCTCGCAGGATTTGCAGGTGCAACGGCTGATGCCTTTACACTCTTTGAAAGGTTTGAAAAAAAGCTGGAACAGTATAATGGAAATATCACGAGGGCCTCTGTTGAGCTTGCAAAAGACTGGAGAACAGATAGATTGCTTAGAAGACTTGAGGCATTACTTATAGTTGCTGATGCAGAACATACCTTTATACTATCAGGCACAGGCGATGTAATAGAACCGGATGATGGTATAGCAGCGATAGGCTCAGGTGGTCCCTATGCACAGGCAGCAGCAAAGGCACTTATAAAGTACACTGATTTATCTGCCCCGGATATTGCAAAGGAGTCGATGCTTATTGCATCACAAATATGTATATACACAAATGATAAGATTGTAGTAGAGGAGCTTTAGATGATGAAAACCCTGACCCCAAAAGAAATCATGGTGGAACTGGACAGGTTTATAATAGGGCAGAATAAGGCAAAAAAGGCAGTTTCTATAGCTTTAAGGAACAGATGGCGGAGACAGATGATACCGAAGGAACTGAGAGATGAAGTAGCCCCGAAGAATATCATCATGATAGGTCCAACAGGTGTGGGGAAGACTGAAATAGCAAGACGCCTTGCAAAGCTTGCGAACTCACCCTTTTTAAAGATTGAGGCAACGAAGTTCACAGAAGTGGGTTACGTTGGAAGGGATGTAGAGTCTATGATTAGAGACCTGACTGAACTTTCCGTGAATATGGTGAAGAAGGAGGAGAAGGAACAGGTAATAGAAAAGGCAACCGTAATGGCTGAAGAGAGGCTCCTCGATTTATTACTGCCGCAAAAAAAGGCTTCCCGCACTCAAAATGAACAGGAACCAAACGATGATTCGAGGGAAAAGTTCAGGGCCCTTTTCACGTCAGGCAGGTTGGATGACAAGTTTGTAGAGGTTGAGGTGCCAGACAGGGCGCTTCCCATGATAGAAATCTTCTCGGCCTCAGGGTTTGAAGAGATGGATATGCAGATAAGGGACCTGTTTGGGAATATCCTTCCTAAAAAGACGAAGAAAAGAAAGATTAAGGTGAAAGAAGCATACGATTATCTTATACAGGAAGAGTCAAAAAAGCTTATAGATATGGATAAGGTTGTAAAAGATGCCGTTGAAAGGGTCGAGCAATCAGGGATTATATTTTTTGATGAGATTGATAAGATTGCAAGCCGTGACCATACCCAGGGCCCTGATGTATCGAGGGAAGGGGTTCAGAGGGACATACTGCCAATAGTAGAAGGGACAACTGTTACAACGAAGTATGGCATGATAAAGACAGATCACATACTCTTCATTGCCGCTGGTGCGTTCCATATGTCAAAGCCATCGGATCTGATACCTGAGTTACAGGGTAGATTTCCGATCAGGGTTGAGCTTGATGCATTGACAAAGGATGATTTCTTCAGAATCATTACAGAACCTGAAAATGCCCTTATTAAACAGTATAAGGCCCTCCTTCAAACAGAAGGGGTAGAGCTTGAGTTTGAAAGGGAGGCCATTGAGGAGATTACCGATATTGCACAGAAGGTCAATGAGATGACAGAGAATATTGGGGCAAGGAGGCTTTACACGGTGATGGAAAGGTTGCTTGATGATATATCGTTTTCCGCACCTGACATGAAAGACAGGAAGATTATGATAACAAAGGCCTATGTAATCGAGAAATTAGGAGAATTTTTAGAGAAAGACGACCTAAGCAGGTATATACTTTAAAGGCAGGGTTCAAGGGGCCAAGGGTTCCAGTGTCTTAAAACCACTCGAACCCTAGAACCCTCGAATCCTTGAACCCTTTATAAGTAAGGATAAATTATGAGTGAGAAAATTAAAACACTTCTTGAGGCCCTTCCTTACATAAAGGCCTTTTTTGGTACTACCTTTGTCATTAAATACGGCGGAGCTGCAATGGAAGATGAAAATCTAAAAAAAGAATTTGCAAAGGACATAGTCCTTTTGAAATATGTCGGGATTAATCCTGTAATCGTTCATGGGGGTGGACCCCGGATAGGGAAGTTCCTTAACGAACTCAAGATACCAACAAAGTTTGTCGATGGACTCCGGGTTACAGACGAGAAGACCCTTGAGGTTGTCGAAATGGTACTTTCCGGTCTTATAAATAAAGAGATAGTAAAGAATATTAACGACATGGGAGGGAAGGCCACCGGTCTTTCCGGAAAGGATGGGAGGCTCCTTAAGGCAAAAAGGGTCGAAAACAAGGACATTGGTTTTGTGGGCGAGATTGTAGATGTGGATATAGGTATTATAAAAGACATCGATAAACTCGGGTATATACCGGTTATTGCCCCCCTTGCGGGTGGCATAGATGGGAACTCATACAATATCAATGCAGATACAGCCGCAGGAAGCATCGCGAAGGCCTTACCTGCGGAGAAACTTATATTACTTACTGATGTAGAAGGGGTTATCGATAAAGACGGAAAGCTTATCCCCATTTTAAAAAAGGGCGAGATAGAGGCCCTGATAAGGAATAAAACAGTTTCCGGGGGTATGATACCTAAGGTAGAATGTTGCCTCGATGCATTGCAGGGCGGTGTAAAGACAACCCACATCATTGAT
>JAPLKF010000042.1 GCA_026388215.1 Pseudomonadota bacterium
GCCTGTAACAACAGCCCGGAATTCGGTTCCAGGTTTTGCTCTCAGATATGGACTGGCAGTATCCGTACTGGGTACCTGCCATGGCTCACCCTGTATCCACGAAAGTAACAGGTAAAGAGAACAAGTATAGGAAACAGCATCCCGGGGATTTTTCCCGGGATAGGCATCGAACTTGACGGGAAGGTCTTCAACGAGGTCGCCTGCACTATTTGTATTATGGTTGGACCATTGTATCTTTGCTCCTATACGCTCGTTTGAGCTTGAGAGCACCTCGCAGCGAACCTGTGCTTTGCCGACACCCTGTACAAGTTTATAGAGACGGATCGGAACAGTAATATTGAAATTCTCAGAATAAACTGGCGCTGCCCACACGGCGGCAACCATCGTCATGATCAGAAAGCTTGCAAAACGAAAAGCCATGATACCTCCCCTATTCACTCATTCCAGTCATCGTCAGCGGTTCTGTTGTAATCACCACGGGCTGAAAAGTAGGATCGGACTGTTGAGGTTGTTCGTCGGGACGCATTCCAGTCATCGTCAGCGGGGGAGTTGTTATGTTTACAGTCTGAGGAGTTACTGTGGTCGATGCAGATGTTCCCTGGCTGAAAGCAGTTGGTGCAATGAAGATTGTCGTAAGTATACCAACGAGACCAATGAGAAAAAGCTTTGTCATATTTTTGTCCTTGTGGTAACCCTTCATCAGGATAATACTATCAGGCACATAAAAGGTCAAGTGCTTTTTTATTATGCATCTCTCAGTACGGCTCCATGTGAAAAGGGATGAGAGTCAACTGAAAAAATCAATAGAGCTGGGTTCAAGGATTCAAGGGGTCGAGGGTTCAAGGAATTAAGAAGAAGAATGCCGAACCAAGCAGTTTCGTGCATCGTGCATTATGTTTATCGTCCGTCGTCCCAGCGAAGCGGCTGTCCCTCGTCCTTCAGCCCTCTGCTCTATACTTTTTCTACTTCCCACTTACGACTTCCGACTAACGATTCCTAAACGCTCTGCCCTCTACTCCCCGCTCTTTGCCCTACGCTCCGCATTCCACGCTGAGAGCCATACCCTGTGCAACTTCTTTTACTTTCTGTTCATCAAAGAGGAGTTCAACAAGCTTCAGGGAAAACACAATGGCAGTTCCTGCACCACGGCTTGTGATGAGGTTTCCATCAACCACCACAGGTGAATCTGCTGGCTTGGTTTCTTTCAGAAGGTGGGCGAAATCGGGATGACAGGTAAAGCGATGACCTTCAAGGAGACCATGAGTATAGAGGACAACTACTGGGGCAGCACAGATGGCGGCATAGAGCCTTCCTTCATCTCTCTGACGTTTCAGCATCGAAACGAGTTCTTTCGAATCGCGAAGATGCTCTGCACCCGGCATACCGCCGGGCAGGGCGATAAGGTCATAGGTTTTATCTATACATTCTGCAATCAGGCAATCAGCAACGAGCTTAACCCTTTTTGAGGCCACAATCTGCAGCATGTCAACAGATGCAACAGTAACAGCGGCATCAGCCCTTCTCAGGACATCTATGATGCACACAGCCTCAAGTTCTTCAGTACCATTTGCAATAGGTACCAGTACGTGTCTCCCCATATCATCCTCCTTTCGTCCCTGTATGACATCATTTTACCATCATGTCAGTATGGATCTCTTTTTATCTTTGCAAAATCCATTCATTATACGCCACGGCAGCCCTTAAAATAAAGAAACATCAAAATTAACCCTGTATTTTTCTGATGTTGAAAGCAGGTGTCGTGTAAGTAATTTATAGAGAAATTCATACTTTATATAAATAGGTACTTTACAATTTAATTTTTTTAATGTAAGAATACCCTGAAGGGGTTGAGAAAAATTTTGACGAGGTAGAGGTAATGGTATGAAAAAGATTGGCAGTCTGATCAGCAAGGATTTTGTCATAGGATTTCTGCTCATGCTTTTAACGCTTGCAGCCTTCTACCTCAGATGGAATCCAATCGAAATATTGGAATACCGTTTTTACGATCTTGGTGTGAACCTGCGCGCGAAGACCCCGTCTACACCATTGGCGATTGTAACCATCGATGATGAGAGTATTGCCAAGCTTGGCCGATGGCCCTGGCCAAGGAGCTACATTGCTGAGATGATTGATACCCTCAGTAATTATGAGGCAAAGGTCATCGGGGTGAATATCCTTTATTCAGAAAGTGATTTCAATCAGGGGCTATGGGAGCTGCAGGAAATCATTAAAAAGATTGAGGGCGAACCCGTACTGCTTAAAAGTAAACAGTCTAATGAAATTTATAATTCTCTAAAAGAAGCTGAAAAAAGACTGGATAGTGATGCCATCCTTACTTCCTCAATTACAAAAAGCAAAAAGGTAGTTTTGCCCTTCTTTTTTACCCTCAGCAGTACCACCGGCAAGGGTGAAGCTGAGCTACCCGAATATCTCAAGGCTAATTCTCTTCCCCTCTCGAACCCTGATGGTTTTTTCTCTGCAAGAGAAATCATCCCGCCTATCCCTGTTTTTGCATCCCAGGCAATGGCCATGGGTCATATCAATGTGGTTCATGACAATGATAGAGCAGTAAGGAGCGAACCCCTGCTCATTAATTTCGGAGGCAGGCTTTTTCCCTCTTTTGGGTTGCAATTAACCTTGAAATATCTTAACTATGATTTAAAGGATATAACTATCTCTCACGATGTAAGGATCAAAAATACCCTTATCCCCATTTATGAAAAGAACAAGATGCTCATCAGTTTTAATAAAGGATTTCCTATTTACTCTTTCGTTGATATCATTGATAATAAGGTTCCAGCAGGGCAGTTTAAAAACAGGATTGTCATCATTGCCCACAGTGCAACCGGTATTGGAACAACCCTCACCACCCCTGTGGGTCCCAATGTTCCTTCCTGGGTTCTGGTTGCAAATGTTGTAGACAACATTCTCAATAACAACCATATTGTACGCCCCCGATGGGCATTTTACGTTGAACTTGCGGTGATTATCCTTTTTGGGATATTCCTCTCCCTCATTTTACCGAGGCTCCATGCAGGGATCAGCGCCATCCTTGCGGCAGCCCTTTTTCTTGCATGGTCAACTATTGCAGGATTATTTCTTGTGAACTATGGATACTGGCTCAAGGTCATCTATTCTGACCTTCTCCTTCTGGTCGGTTATACCGTTGTTGTTTCCTGTCGGTACCTCTTTACCGAGAGGCTGAAGGAGCGCGTTGAGGCGGACAGTATCGAGACCAACAAGATGCTGGGGCTCTCATTCCAGGGTCAGGGGATGCTCGACATTGCCTTTGAAAAGTTTAGAAAATGTCCTGTTGAGGATGAATCGGTAAAGGAACTCCTCTATAATCTCGGACTTGATTTTGAAAGGAAAAGGCAGTTCAACAAGACCGTTGCTGTTTACGAGCACATTTTACAGGCTGGCGATTTTAAGGATATCGGGGAAAGGATCAAGAAACTCAAGGCCGTCGGTGAGACAGTCATCTTTGGTCCGTCAGGTCCAAGAAAGGATGCCACTGTCTTGATTGAAGGCGCCGAAACCAAGCCGACACTTGGCCGTTATGAGATAGCAAAGGAGCTGGGACGGGGAGCCATGGGGACGGTCTATCTCGGGAAAGACCCAAGGATTAACAGGGAAGTAGCCATCAAGACATTAAGATATGAAGACTTTGATGAGGAACAGGTGGCGGAGCTGAAAAAGAGATTTTTTCGTGAGGCAGAGGCAGCAGGCAAGCTCTCCCATCCGAATATTGTGACAATATACGATGTGGGAGAGGATTACGAAATTGCTTACATGGCCATGGAACTTCTTGAGGGGACAGACCTGACAAAATACTGTCAGAAGGAAAACCTTTTTCCTATTCATGAGGTCGGAAGGGTCATTACATCTGTCGCTTCGGCGCTTGACTATGCCCATGAGAATGGTGTGGTCCACAGAGATATAAAACCAGCGAATATTATGGTATTGAAAAACGGAGAGATCAAGGTGGCAGACTTCGGTATTGCCAGGGTGATGGCAAGTTCCAAGACTCAGACCGGTGTTATTATGGGCACCCCAAGCTACATGTCTCCAGAGCAGATTTCCGGACAAAAGGTTGATGGGCGCTCGGACCTTTTTTCTCTCGGTGTGGTCTTCTTTGAACTCCTGACAGGCGAGAAACCCTTTGCAGGGGAGAGCATTACAACCCTCATGTATAATATTGCCAATTCACCTCCTCCTTTGTTAAAAGAGGTGTCGCCTGCTACCCCTGATTTCTGTGATTCTATTATAAGTAAGCTACTTGCCAAGGATAAGGAAATGCGTTACCAGCGGGGAAGAGATCTGGTGAATGATCTTACAAAATATATGGAAACGCTTGGAGAGCACAGTTGAAATTTCTCGCTGCTGCCAGAACAGATAAGGGTATTATCCGACAGAATAATGAGGATAATTTTTATGTAGCAGAGAGTGACGGCATCCTCCTTGTGGCAGACGGCATGGGAGGGCATGCCTCAGGCGAGGTTGCAAGCAAGATAGCAGTTGATGTTATCAGGGATTATTTTGATGGTGTAAAGGCAGGCCGTGAGTTGCAGGTAGGTAGGTACCGCGAAGAGTTTTCTGAAGCAACGAACAAAATTGGTTCTGCAGTGCGCCTTGCCAATCAGGCAATTTACGAGGCATCGAAAGGTAATCCCCTCTGGCATGGGATGGGTACCACTGTGGCTGCTACCTTAATTACCGGCAACAGGTTAAGTATTGCCCATGTAGGAGATAGCCGTGTTTATCTTGTCAGGTCCGGGGATATGGAACAACTTACCGATGATCACTCACTTGTTTCTGAGCAGGTAAAACGGGAGCTCATCTCGAAAGAGCAGGCAAAGGAATCTGACATGAAGAATATCCTGACCAGGGCCCTCGGTGTAAATCCCGAAGTAGAGGTGGACCTTGATGAGCTTGCTCTACTGAATGGTGACATTCTGATTCTATGTACCGATGGCCTCACCACCATGGTCGAAGAGGATGAAATTCTCTCTGTTGTGACCACCACCAATGACCCTGAAATGGCGTGTGAAAAACTTATCAGCATGGCCAATGAAAATGGTGGCAGGGATAATGTCGCGGTAATAGTTGCCTTTGCTGTGAAAAAAAGAAGATGGTTTCATGTTTTATTTAATCTTAAAGAATGGTTAAGGAGGTGACGTATGAGGAAGGTTCTGCTCAAATTTAAGGATGCCGTCATTAAAGAGATATTGCTCGAGAAGGAAGTTTATACCATTGGGAGAAAAGAGGATAATGATGTCGTTATTGACAATCTCGCAACCTCGGGGCACCATGCCAAACTTATAAGAGAAGGCGAAACAATGTACGTTGAGGATCAGAATAGCACTAACGGAACCTTTGTTAATGGCAAGAGGATTGTTAAGAGCGCTCTGAATAATGGCGATGTCATACTGGTTGGAAACCATACTCTGGAATTTATAACCGATGTAAAACCTGCGACGGATCAGATGAAAACAGGTGTCCGTGCACGTTCAATGGATGAAACAGTATTGCTCAGCCCTACTGATCAGGAGAAAATCCTTGTTACCGCGGAGAAGCTTGAGGTTGTGGGTGGGTTTGTCGTGATCGAAGGTACTACCAATAAAAAGGAATACGAGTTGAAGGAAAGGGTTTCCACTATTGGTAAGGACGATAGCGCTGTGATTAAGCTGAAAGGTTTATTTGCCCCAAAAATAGCTGCTCTGATAAACAGGAGGAAGGATGGGTATTTCATCACACCTTCCGGAGGAAAGGAAATCAAAATAAACGGCAACAAAGTTGAGCAGCGATATGACCTGAAAGATGGTGATATTGTTGAGGTTGCAGGTTTAAAAATGCAGTTTTACATTAAGGAATAACCGTTTAAGAGTGACTATCGGGAGAGTGGAATTTTTTCTAATCCTTCTGTGTAACCTGCTATTTTTTATTAATGCATACCAGATAGATCTCTGAACTTTTGCTTCTCGATGCGACAGGTTTATAGATTGTGACATTTTTGAAGATATTCTTCAGGTCTGAATCGATATCCCTGAATGTGCCGGAGAAGAAGGATTTGAGAAGGAATTTCCCGCCTGTTTTTAAGCCATCCGATACAATATTCTTTACGGCTTCATAAAGTTCAGTAATATTTTTTTCATCGACCTCTCTGATACCGGAGAGATTCGGTGCGATGTCGCAGGTTACCACATCAAAGTACTGGAGGGAGAGTTCATTAAGTAATTCTTTTATACTTAATTCTCTGACATCACGGATAATGGTGCTTACATTCTTTTTGGGGAGAGGGGTGAGTGGCAGGATATCTATGCCCACGACTACACCTTCGTATCCCACGATATCAGAGATAACCTGAAGAAAACTTCCAGGCGAGCATCCAAGGTCTAAAACCTTATCACCCTTCTTTATTAAATGGAATTTGTTCTGTATCTCCTTTAATTTATAGGCGCTTCTTGCCCTGTAACCTTCTTCTTTTGCTTTCTTAAAAAAGGTATCCTTAAGAACGTATTTGCTCATAAGGATTTACAATAAGGCCGGGTTGTTTTTGTTGCCCTGCCTCTTCAAGTGATTTTCTGGTGAAGAGAAAGAGAATACCATGGGGGGCATTTTTATCCTGTAACATTTCTATTAATCCATTATAGGCACCATATTCATGGAGACAGTAAAAGATATAGGCATAATCTTCCATCATCCGCCTTATAAGAGGGAGTTTTTGTTTTAAATTATCTCTTTCAAGAAGTATTTTTATAAATGCCTGTTTTTTTTCTTCGACCATGTATGGGGGCAGCACAATCGTAGAACTTCCAATATTGGCAAACTCCTTTTTATCGTTCTCCAGAGTATTCCATGAAAGCTTGAATGGTTCGACAATGTCGTTCGATAGAATCTTTTCCATTGGTAAAGGATTTGTTTTATCCGGTATTTCAAGGCCATATATGTCTTCGGGTTTTTGTATTTTACTTTTTATGTTTGAGGTAAATTGTTTCAATTGTTTTACTTCCTGGGTGAACTTTCCTGAGTAGGCAGATGTTTCATTTATGATATAACTTGCATATTTCGGGGATATTTCTACAAAGACGATTGAGCTATTTGTTCTCTGACGGTACTCGTTCAGTATTGTTTCCAGATCACGCCTGTCCACAGGGGTGCTGGTCAGTTCTAAAACCCCATCAGAAAAGTGGGTTATTGCATTGATAAATATAAAATAATTCTTTTTTATCCCGAAGGCTGCGCATACCAGGCGCGTGCCCTCAGTATCATAGTTAGAGATAAAACCCCTGTGTTCCCTTTTTTCTTCTATTCTCCTTAAGGCAGGCTCTCCGGTTATCTTTGGTTCATCTACCTTTAACCCGACTGTTTTCAGTCTGAACAACAATTTTTTGATGAGTTTCTGAATATCTTTATCCTTTTCATCAGGGTATACCATGTTCAGGAATGTGCCTGCAGGCCCACTTTTTATGTCCTTAATTTTTTGTAAAAGCTCTATCTTCTTTTCTCTGGACAGGCGTGAAAACTCTTTAGCCTTGTTTTTTAAATCAGCAGCATCGCTGATTGCTTGTATGATTTCTTCCATATTGATTTTTTAATATTCTGACTACTTGACTACCTTGTATCCTGCCTTTTCTATCTTGGATTCTATATCTTCCTTCTTTATTTTTGACTCGTCATATTTAACCATTGCACTTCCAATCTGAACGTCACTCTGCAATATAGCTGGAATGCCACCAAGTGCCTTTTTTACAGCCATTACACAATGTTGACAGCTCATGCCTTCAATCTTTATTGTTGTTTCTGCCATTATAACCCCCTTCTTGTTATTGAGTATGTATATTATAGCACGAAAACGATAGGACTGTTAGCCCCTTTTATATAGTTTCCTGTCCCTAACGGTTCTTTACATTTCAAAGAGAAAGGGAGTTCCCTGTAGCACGACATCACAAAATGACCGTTTTACCATACTTAGAAGATGTGGAACGTCCCGAAGGGGAAACGGGTATGTCCGAAGACCTGCTGAAAGCGGGGCAAGTTTGCCCGTTTCAGTGGAGCGATTCTCGGGTACCCGCTTGCGGGTGATGGTCGGGAATGGAGTGCGGAGTGCGAGGGGAATCTCCTTTCTCCGGTTTGAGAAGAACAGCTCCTTGACATTCCTCTGCAAAATAGGTATTTTTCAGGGATGCATGGGTTATTCATCCCATCCATGGTGCCGCCACCTGGACAGATAGAACACGCATGGTGGTTTGTCTTTAGTGGCTGGAGGATGCTGGTTAAAATAGAAGATAACAGGGCTATCATCCCATCTATTAGTGATGTGAGGGAGCTCGGGCTCTGCCCACTACGTGAGCTATATCTTGGAACCCTTGATGGCCGGCATTGTTACTCTGTGGAACTTACAGAGCTTGCTCTGGCCCCGGAAGGCATGGTTTTTCATAGCTTAAGGCGACTGTACGAACATTTAGATGAAAGCATTTATGGTGTGGCAACCAGGGCAATCCATATCATTGATTGGGATAGAACGCACCAATTCTGC
>JAPLKF010000043.1 GCA_026388215.1 Pseudomonadota bacterium
GGAGGTGTTAAGTGTCAAAAACAGAAAAAAATCTTAAGGAAGCGTTTGCAGGAGAATCACAGGCTAATAGAAAATACCTTGCCTTTGCTAAAAAGGCAGAAGATGAGGGTTACAGGCAGGTTGCGAAGTTATTTAGAGCTGCTGCTGAAGCAGAAACAGTACATGCCCATAACCATCTGAGAGAACTCAACGGCATTAAAAGTACGAAGGAGAATCTTGAGGAAGCTATTAATGGTGAGACCTTTGAATTCCAGAAAATGTATCCAGCAATGATCGAGGAGGCAAAGGAAGAAGGCAATAAATTGGCGCTGAGAAGTTTTCATCTTGCGAACGAGGTGGAAAAGGTTCATGCAGGGTTTTATAAGAAGGCATTGGAAGCACTTGGGAAAAACAAAAAGGTTGATTATTATATTTGTAAGGTTTGCGGTAACACAGTGGAGGGAGAGCCACCCGATGTATGCCCGGTCTGTGGCGCAAAGAAAGTAGCTTTTTACAAAGTCGACTAATTGGGAATAGATTTAAAGATTTAAATCAATACCCAATTTTCAAAGCTTCATTTTGATTATTGGAATTTATTTGGTAATTGAAATTTGGTTATTGGTTATTCACACAATAGGATGGAAAAATGAAGGTAGTTAGTTTCCATGGCAGTCCAAGAATAGAAGGGAATTCTGATATTCTCCTGAAGGAAGCATTGAGGGCGATAGATGCATCAAGGCACCAAATTCAGTTATTCAGACTTAATGACATGAATATAAAGCCGTGCCAGAATTGTGGCGGTTGTGTGGATACCGGGGTGTGCATTAATGATAAAGATGATATGGGGATAGTTTATGGAGCAATAAGGGAGGCAGATAGAATTATAGTCGCCTCCCCTATATTTTTTCTTGGTCTTTCTGCTCAAATAAAGGCCATGATAGATAGGTGTCAGGCTTTTTGGTGTGAAAAATATCTACTAAAAAAACCGATACCTGAAGGTCCGTATGGAAGGAAAGGACTTTTATTACTTGTTGGTGGAATGAAAAAAGAGATTGGTATCAGGTGTGGAGAAGCAACATCAATCTCGTTCTTCAGGGCAGTGAGTGTATCCGAGCATAATACATTGAGTTTTTTAGGTATCGATAAAAAGGGTGCAATCCTTGATCACCCAACGGCGTTAAGCGAGGTATATGAGGCGGGCAGGAGGCTAATTCGCTGAGAGTAGAGAGCGTAGCGCAGAAGGCAGGAAAAATAATTTTAAAAACCTCATATTTTATTCTCGTATCTTCCCATATTCTCTGCTCTGAGCAATTGACATTGCTCGAAAATACAATGTATAAACAATATTATGAATAATGAGCCGATTCCTGTTACATTGCTTGAGGAAGGTGAAGAGGGGATAGTTTATTCACTATCCGGGGGAAAGAACCTGACCACCAGGCTTGCAGGAATGGGGATAAGCACAGGCACGAGGATTAAGGTTCTTCGAAATAGCGGAGGGCTGGTGGTTCTGCTCGCCTCAGATACAAGGATAGCACTCGGGAAGGGAGAGGCAGTTCAGATACTGGTGAACAGAACTCAAGATTTGCAGGGTAAGGGGGAAGAAGGAAAAATTAGAAAAAAACTCCTTGTTGCCCTTGCAGGTCAGCCTAATGTTGGGAAATCGACGGTCTTTAATGTCCTTACTGGTTTATCGCAGCATATCGGAAATTGGCCGGGAAAGACGGTTGAGAAAAAGGAAGGGGTCCATGTATCAGAGGACATAGATGTAAAGATTGTAGATTTACCAGGAACTTACAGTTTTAGTGCTTTCTCCGAGGAGGAAAGGGTTGCAAGGGATTTTATTATACATGAACATCCTGATGTTATTGTACTCCTGGTAAATGCTGCAGCATTAGAAAGGAGTCTTTATCTGCTCTCTGAGTTGCTCCTCATTGGTCCTCCTGTTGTTGTTGCAGTGAACATGATTGACATTGCAGAGGCACAGGGGATACATGTAGATATTAATGCACTTCAAAAATCGCTTCGACTACCTGTTGTGCAGATGGTTGCCACGAAAAATAAAGGGATAAAGGAACTTGTATCACAGGTTATTAAACTTGCAAGTGGTGAATTAACCTATAATCCCAGGATGCCAGGGGTATCTCTTGATCATGCAGTAATTTTTCATAGGCTTTTAGAACTGATTAAGGAGCACGTCCCTCCGCCATACGCAGATATCTGGGTTGCCACGAAACTTATGGAGGGAGATCCTGAAATATCAAAGGCCATAGAAGACCTTATACCAGTTAGCGTGTGGAATGAAATCCAGTCACTTCTAATCAAGCACGAAGACGCCCTTCGTGCAGTAGTTGGTGGGAGATATGACTGGGTAGAGGAAGTAACACGTGCCGCTATTTCGAGGTTTAAGAGAGGACAGGTTCTGATTACTGACCGTATAGACCATTTGCTCACCCGTCCAGTTATCGGGATTCCAGTTCTCTTAGGAATACTTGGTTTTGTCTTTTTATTAACCTTCAAGATAGGCTTCCCCGCACAGAGATGGCTTGAGTTTATTGTAAGTTCCTTTGGCAGATGGCTTGATATAACTTTATCACAAGCACCTGTATGGGTCAGAGGGCTACTGGTAAACGGTATTTTAGGTGGTGTTGGTTCAGTTCTGACGTTTATACCATTACTTATTATATTTTTTACTGCCATGGCATTTCTTGAAGATGTTGGGTACATGGCAAGAGCTGCCTTTGTTATGGATAGATTCATGCACGTCATAGGACTTCATGGTAAGAGTTTTCTGCCAATGTGTCTTGGGTTCGGGTGTAATGTTCCATCAATTCTTGGGGCGAGAATAGTTGATTCAAAAAGGGCAAGATTGCTCACGTTATTCCTTACACCATTTGTTCCATGCACAGCAAGGCTCGCTGTTTTGACATTTGTTACAGCCGCAATCTTTGCAGAAAAAGGGGCCTTTGTTTCATGGTCTCTTATAGCCTTGAACATAATAGTGCTTGGCATTTCCGGAATAATAATAAGCAGATTATTTATGAGAGGCAAACCCATACCTTTTATTATGGAACTTCCGCTCTACCACAAACCTGATTTGAGGACGATAGGAATCGTTGTATGGAGCAGAATGATAGCGTTTGTTAAAAAAGCCGGGACAGTTATACTTGGTTTTTCGATATTGATGTGGATTATGTACAACATCCCTGGAGGCAATGTAGAAGAAAGCATGCTTGCCTGGATAGGCCGTTTTATCCAACCAGTAGGTGCGCCTCTTGGGCTGGATTGGAGGATGGTGGTGGCCCTCGTATCAAGCATTGTGGCTAAGGAAAACTCAGTTGCAACGCTTGGTATTCTCTATGGTGTTGGAGATAAAGGCTTGATGGATATTTTGCCCCGTGTAATAAACCACCCCTCAGCACTTGCATTTCTTGTAGTATTGATGCTTTTTATTCCATGTGCACCGACAATGACCGTTATGAAGCAAGAGATAGGAAACTGGAGGTGGTCTGTTGCATCCTTTGTGTTCATGCTCCTGGTTTCTTATGGTATGGGGGTTGTAGTGTATCGTTTTGCCTTATTCTTAGGTCTATAGAGTGCACAGTAAACTAATTCTAATCACCCCGTGCATAGAATTTTAACCCCTCAGTTTTTATTTTACTTGTTCCTCCGTTATTTTTAAAAAAATTTATTGACAGGGGATTTACATTAATATAAAATGAACATTGATTCACATGAACAGACGTTCAGGAAAAGACTCGAAAAAGAATATACTTAATGCTGCCCAGAAGGTATTTTCGAAGTCTGGCTACAGAGGGGCAAGCATGAGGACGATTGCATATAAAGCAGGAATAAGTGTTGGCGGTCTTTACCTTTATTTCAAGAACAAAGACGAACTCTGTCTGACCCTGGTGCAAGAACGGCTTGATGGCCTTTCTAACAAATTGAAAAAGGCTGTAGATGGTGTTCATGGGCCAATCGAGGCAATAACGCAATATATTACGATAAACCTTGAATACGCAAAGAGGCATAAGGAGCTTATTCTTGCTCAGAGTAGGGGGCCAGGATTTGAGTTCGGGATTGGTTTAAAAAGGGAGTTTTTTAAAAAACAGAGAATACTTATTGAGGGAATTATTAAAACAGGTATAAGTACCGGTGATTTTGGTAAATGTAATGCGAGTGAGGTAGCTAAGATTATCATGGGGACATTAAGAGGGTTTGTGCTTTCAATGGTGGTAGATGGAGAAAATCTTTTTTCACCAGAGGAATGCAATAAACTTATACTTTCAGGGCTACTACGGAGGAGTGACAAATGAAAAGGCTTATCTCTGGAATATCACCGGGTGATCATGGGCGTACTCGACAAGGAATGATGATGTCCTTGAATCATTAGAGCGCCTGGCTTCGGTAAATAAATTAATGGAGAAGCAGGCATGAAAGTTTCAGCACCCTGACACTGGCGAGGGTGAACATTTTGATTCAAATCGTAGAGGTGTTGTATGCAGACTAAGTATAGAAACAAGCTCATTACCACCGTTGGAGTTCTTGTCGTTGGTCTGATGTTGACCAATTGCGGAAAACGTGCAGAACCGCCGCAGGGCGGCACTCCAGAAGTGGCCACAGTAACGGTATCGACGCAGCAGGTCGTGCTGACCACTGAATTACCCGGACGAACATCAGCCTACCGCATCGCGGAAATCCGACCCCAGGTGAGCGGCATCATACAGAAACGACTGTTTACGGAAGGCGCCGATGTCAAGGCAGGTGAAGTGCTCTATCAGATCGATCCTGCCCCCTTTCAGGCAGCGCTCGACAATACAAGGGGTGCCCTCGGTAGAGCCGAGGCCAATCTGCCCGCGGTCCGACTGAGGTTCGAGCGTTACAGGGACTTGCTTCCCGATAAAGCAGTCAGCCAGCAGGACTACGACGACGCTACTGCCGCTATGAAACAGGTTGAGGCTGATATCCAGTATTGGAAAGCGACGGTGGAATCAGCCCGCATCAATCTGGAATATACCAGTGTCACCGCACCCATCTCCGGTCGTATAGGCAAATCGAACGTGACGGAGGGTGCCCTGGTGACGGCGCATCAGCCGATGGCTCTGGCAACCATTCAACAACTGGATCCCATTTACGTAGATGTGCCTCAATCCACTACCGAAATGTTGCTTTTGCAGCGTCGCCTTGAGGAAGGACGCCTCAAGCACGACGGAAAGAACCAGAACAAGGTCAAGCTCATCCTGGAAGACGGAACGATGTATCCATTGGAGGGAACCTCGCAGTTTCGCGACGTAACAGTGGACCCGACCACTGGATCGGTCGTTTTGAGAGCTGTCTTTCCAAATCCAAAAAGGGTTCTTTTGCCGGGTATGTTTGTCCGGGCGGTAGTGAAAGAGGGTGTCAACAAACAAGCCGTCCTTATTCCTCAGCAAGCCATATCCCGTGATCCGAAGGG
>JAPLKF010000044.1 GCA_026388215.1 Pseudomonadota bacterium
GGGAATACGTCCTTCAGTATGGGCGCATCTATGCCTGATATGCCATTGTGATGGTTTGAGAGGATAATAACCTCCTTGAATACCCTTTTTGCCTTATCGTATACCTGATTTATTAATGGCTTATTGCCGACCATGAGGGTGGCCTTGTCTCTCCCCATCCTCCTGCTTTTACCACCAGCAAGTATGGCGCAAGTGAAATCCATTATTAGGTATTTACCATCTTTTAATGCACGAGTAAAGAAACATGTACTCTCTATGGTACAAATGCAAATTTTTTCACTTGACAAAATGCCTCCATCGTGAAAATATTTTAACCACATATTGCTTTATTTGCTTTATCAAAATCGTGCGGGCAATAAGCAAAATATCACATATAACTTAGGAGGAGCCATGGCTGGATTATTTGGTATTGTTGAAAGGCTGAGCAAATGGATGCAAGCAATTGCTGGGGTTGCCTTAGCCTTTATTATGTTTCTCACCGTAGCTGATGTTATTATGCGACTCTTTGGGCATCCTATTGTTGGCACCTTCGAATTGGTCGGCCTTGGTGGGGCCGTCGTAATAGGGTTTGGTATCCCCATCACATCATGGCTCAGGGGCCATATCTTTGTGGATTTTGTTATCAATTGGTTCTCCAAAAAGGTGCAAAATGTGTTTAATATCGTTACGAGATGTGTAAGTATCGGATTATTCATTTTAATAGGATCGAACCTGTTCAAACTGGGCATGGACCTTTACAGATCAGGGGAGGTTACCTCGACACGCCAGCTACCCTTTTACCCTGTTGCTTACGGGTTAGGGGTTTGCTGCCTTATACAGTGCCTCGTGTTATTTTGTGACGTTCTAAAGGTTATCGGAGGAAAATATGAATGAGATTATTGTAGGAATAATAGGTCTGGCAATAATATTAATCTTGTTTCTCACGGGGATAGAGTTGGCTTTTGCCATGATTCTTATAGGCTTTCTTGGATTTGGTTACCTTATATCCTTTGAGGCCGCATTAAATCTATTAGCAAAGGATATCTTTGATGTCTTTGACTCCTATGGCTTTACGGTTATCCCCCTCTTCGTTTTAATGGGCCAGATTGCCTTTAACTCGGGCATTGCAAAGAGGTTATTCGATACGGCATATAAATTTATCGGTCATGTTCCGGGGGGACTTGCCATGGCAACAGTGGGTGGGGCAACCGTTTTCAAGTCAATCTGCGGATCTTCACCTGCTACTGCAGCGACCTTTGCAAGTGTTGCCGTTCCTGAAATGGACCGTTATGGTTATGACAAGAGGCTGTCTACAGGGATTGTCGCTACCGTTGGAACGCTCGGGATTCTGCTCCCACCAAGTGTGACGCTCATTGTATTTGGTATCATTACAGACCAGTCAATAGGCAGACTGTTCCTCGCAGGAATTTTCCCGGGTCTCCTTATTGCCCTGTTTTTTATATTCATCATATACGGGTGGTGTAAGATAAACCCGGCCCTTGGGCCCGCGGGGACAAAATCCACATGGGGCCAGAGAATAAGATCGCTTCCAGAGATAGCATGGGTGGTTCTCATTTTCTTTCTTGTGATAGGTGGAATTCTAAAGGGGTTCTTTACACCCACAGAGGCAGGCAGCGTTGGAACGTTTCTTGTTCTTCTTTTAACAGTTTTAAAAAGGGACCTCAACTTCAAGGGCTTTGTAAAATCTATTATAGAATCTGTGAGAACTGCCTGTATGGTCCTTTTTCTGATTGCCGGCTCCACAGTGCTCGGTCACTTCATAGCTGTAACGAGAATACCCATGATAGCCGCTGACTGGATTGTGGGGCTTCCATTCCATCCAGCCTTTATTATGATTCTCATATGCCTTATCTATGAGCTGGGCGGCTCCTTTATTGATGACCTTGCATTCATGATTCTCGCCACCCCTATTTTCTATCCAGCGATTATAAAGCTCGGCTATAACCCTCTATGGTTCGCCATAATGATTGGTATTACCGTAATGGTCGGGGTGGTTATACCCCCGGTGGCAATCAACGTATTCGTGGTAAAAAATATTACCAAGACCCCTTTTGGTGTGATCTATGCCGGTGTATACCCCTTCTTAATAAGCCTTGTTGTTGGTGCAATCCTCTTGTTTTTATTCCCGGGAATGGCTACATGGCTCCCCGGTGTACTGATGGGTGCGGGATAAGAAGCAACACATATAAAAGTGTCATCGAAAAAGGGCTTCTCGATCGAGAAGCCCTTAATGCTTTGGTTTTAAAAATTTAATTGCTTATACAATGGTTTTTAGCTTCTCCTGGAGATTCTTTGTAAATTCTTTTTCTGTATCCTTTGCCTTTGCCCTCATGATCCTGTCGCCAAACATTGCCAGTTTCCCGACGATACTCACATCTGACTTATATGTAACCTCTACCTGGCCCGGCGATACCTCTTTCAAGTCCACAGTGGTCTTATTCTTAAAATGACCGAGCTTCGTTACGTCTTCGCCTTCACCTTCGATCTCTATATGGGTCGGCCGTTCTACTTTTGTTAGTTTATTCACGAATTTCAGCTTTGCTGAAATGGGACCAACCTTCTGTTTCACCACACACTCATATGTGGTGTCATCAATCAGCCTCACCGACTCTGCGCCAGGCAGACATGTCATGATTGTTTCCGGTTTCAGCATAAAATCAAACAACTTATCAATGGGCGCATTTAATGTAAATCCTCCCTCTATAATCATGAAATCCTCCTATGTTTGGAATTAACCTTCCTTAACTTCCTCGCTATTTTTACAGCTTATCCTGTGCCTTTTCAATTATCTCGGCAAGGGTGACATAGCTTTTATTTCCCGGTGTTGTGGCCTGTTCGATCATAAGATCTATAAATGACAAACCCTGCGAATCAACCCATGCCTTATGTGGTTTATCGCCTGTT
>JAPLKF010000045.1 GCA_026388215.1 Pseudomonadota bacterium
GTGGGTAAAGAGGTTGTGGTAAATCTCATCCATGAGTCGAGCGAGAGGAAAAACCAGCCCCTTGTAAAGGTAAATTGCGCGGCAATACCTGAGACCCTCCTTGAAAGTGAACTATTCGGGTATGAAAGGGGCGCCTTTACAGGGGCGTACCAGAGAAAGATGGGCAAATTTGAGTTAGCCAATAAAGGAACTGTCTTCCTTGATGAAATCGGCGACATCAGCCTGCTGCTACAGTCCAAACTGTTAAGGGTGATACAGGAAAAAGAGATTGAGCGGTTAGGCGGCCTTCATCCCATTAAGGTAGATGTGAGGATAATTGTTGCGACAAACAAAAACCTTGATGAAGAGGTAAAAAAAGGAACGTTCAGGGAAGATCTTTACTACAGGTTAAATGTGGTGAACGTACAGATACCCCCGTTAAGGGAAAGGAAAGAAGATATACCCCTGCTTATCGACTTTTTCCTGAAAAGATTCAATGACAAACACAAAAGGGAAATTAGGGGCTTTACAAGAGAAGCAAGGGATATGCTGATAAAATATGATTATCCCGGAAATGTGAGAGAACTTGAAAATATCATAGAAAGGGCAACTGTGCTCACAAGGGGAGACCATATATCGAAAGAAGACCTGCCAGCCTTGTCCGATAAGGTTCAACCACCACTTGAAGGGAATATGCACGAGGTAGTTGAAACAATCGAGAAGAGGATGCTCATAGAAGCCCTTGTAAATGCAAACTGGGTTCAGACAAGGGCAGCATCCAGCCTTGGAATAAGCGAGAGGATGCTGAGATACAAAATCAAGAAGTATAACATCGCTAAATAGTAATAGCCCAGACAATAGACTATAGACTTTTCACTTTTCACTACTCACTGCTTCTTCGGTGTGGTATATTCTAAAAAAGGGGGTTTAGCTGGACAGCCACACCATATTTATTGAAGGCGAGAAGGGGGGTAAAATCACCCTTTCCATATCAGGAAAGATGTCGCTCGAGAATCTGAATGTAATGACATCAGAAATGAAGTCGCTCTTTGAAGATAAATCCCCTTCCGAACTCACTATCAACCTTGCAGGGGTTGAATACCTGGATAGTGCCGGAGCGCTCCTGCTTATCGAGATGGAGGCTGAGGCTAAGACAAGGTCAATCCCCTTTAAACTCATAAACTTGTCTGGCAAAGGGCAAGGGATAATGAACCTTCTTGACCGTGATGCCCTCACTACTCACCCCCTCGTTCCAAAAGAGAGGTCCCTGAACATTCTGGAACAGATAGGGAATGTAAGTGAAGATATGTTCGATGACCTGATCCAGGTCATTACCTTTGAAGGGGAGCTTATCATGGAGATGGTTTTCTCATTGTTCCATCCTCTTTCAGTCAGATGGAACGATGTCCTTTCCTATATGAAGAGGGTGGGGGTGGATGGGCTTCCCATATTAGGGCTTATTAGCTTTTTATTAGGTCTCATCATAGCGTTTATGTCTTCCTTGCAGCTCAAGCAATTTGGTGCCAACATATACGTGGCTTCCCTTGTGGGTATTGCTATGGTAAGGGAGCTCGGGCCCATCATAACAGCAATTGTTGTTACCGGGAGATCCGGGTCAGCCTTTGCAGCGGAGATTGGAACAATGAGGGTAAATGAGGAGGTTGATGCCCTTATTACAATGGGTTTTAACCCAATAAGGTTCCTCGCCATACCAAAGGTTTTTGCCGCCATGATGGTTGTGCCCATACTTACCCTGTTTGCAGATATTTTTGCAATTTGCGGTGGTATGGTTGTGGGTGTGTTAGGCCTGGATTTGACACTCTATACATACATTCAGCAAACGATGCAGGCCCTGGAAATATTTGATATTGTATCTGGTATTGTAAAATCCGTAGTCTTTGCTATCCTCATCGCAGGGATAGGATGCCAGAGGGGCTTTAAGGTGAGGGGAGGCGCTGAGGCTGTTGGCAACGCAACAACTTCAGCAGTTGTGTATGGGCTATTCCTTATTATAGTTACCGATTCAGTGTTTGCTATTATTTTACACTATATAGGATGAGGACATAGTAAATTGTTAGGAGTTTATGGGGTTATAGATGTCTGAGCCAGTTATCATAGTTGAAGGGCTTACTGTTCGTTACGGTGATGATACCATTTTAGAAGACGTGAGTTTTCAGGTGTATAGGGGGGAGGTCCTGGTTGTTGCAGGGGGAAGCGGCTGTGGAAAATCTACCCTTTTAAAACATATGATTGGATTGGATATGCCAGACGCCGGCAAGGTACACATCAATGACGTTGATATCACTACTGCAGAGGACGAAGAACTGAGAAATCTGAGAAAGGGTATAGGAATGCTCTTCCAGTCGAGCGCCCTTTTTGGTTCCATGACGTTGTCAGAAAATATTGCCCTCCCATTATTAGAATTTACAAAGATCCCCCCATCGACTATTGACCTTATTGTGAAAATGAAACTCGGTATGGTTGGACTGGCTGGCTATGAAAATCATTTTCCCTCTGAATTATCAGGAGGCATGCAAAAAAGGGCTGGTATCGCAAGGGCAATGGCAATGGATCCGCACATACTTTTTTTTGATGAGCCCTCTGCGGGGCTTGACCCTATCACCGGTGCCGGGCTCGATATACTTATAAAGAGGATTAACGAAGGAATGGGGACCACAATGGTTATCGTCACCCACGAGCTTGAATCTATATTTGCCGTAGCACACAGAATTCTCATGCTTGATAAGAGCAAAAAAGGTATAATTGGAGAAGGCGATCCACGGGAACTGAAGGAGCATTCAAAAGACCCGATGGTGAAAGGCTTCTTCAACAGACAGGTTATGGAAGATAAAGGCAGAGGAACCTAAAATGGTAAAGAAAAAAATGTATTTTAATGTCGGGCTTTTTGTTACCATAGGCATTCTTATAGGGGTAAGTGCAATTGTGTGGGTAGGTGCTTCTAAATACTTTCAGGAAGGGACTATTTTTGTTACCTACTTCGATGAATCAGTACAGGGGCTGCAAATTGACTCGAGTGTCAAGTACCGGGGTGTAGACATAGGCAGGGTAATGAAAATAGGGGTAGCACCTGATAATAGACTGGTAGAGGTAGTTATGAAGATTGAATTCAGGGGTAATGTGGTGCGGGATACTGTGGCAAAACTAAGAACAGCAGGCATAACCGGTATCGTCTTTGTCGAACTGGAGCGAAGAAAACCAGAAGACATCAAGCTCTCACCAAAAATAGATTTCACCACCAGGTACCCGGTAATACAATCCCTTCCTTCGGATATAAAACAAATATTTTCAGCGGTTGATAGTATTATGGAAAAAATAAAGCAGATCGATTTCAAGGGAATATCCAACCAGCTAATAGATACTACAAAGGCGGTTGAGATCTTTGTAGGCGGCGACAGGATGAAAAGGATTCTGTCAAACATAGAATATACGGTGGCTAATCTGGAAAGTGCCACTGACAAAGTAAACGATATAATGACAGAAGGCATCATCGAAGACGTTGTTACTGAGGCAAAAGATGCGATAAAAGAAGCAAAGACTGTTATCACAAGGGTAAAAACAGAAGTGGATTCTTTAAATGTAGCGGAAACTACGGGTAAAGCAAACCAGCTTATAGAAAACATGAATAAGAAGATGAACACAGCAGCAACCGAAATTACAGTTACAAGTGAGAACCTACGGCGAGTCTCAGAAACCCTTGAGAATCTCATGGAAAGACTCAGCGCTGACCCATCTGAACTTATCTTTAGCATTCCGCCCACTCAAAAGAGGGCAAAATAAATGGAGAGAGGTGAAGAGATGAAACCACATACAATCGGCCTATACATGAAACTTAGAATCCTGCTTATCCTGATTCCTGCCCTCCTCCTTACCGGTTGTTTTACGAGGGCAAAAACCCCTTATATAGTGGAACAATATATACTCGAGTATTCCTCACCTGTCTTTAAAAACCATGCTCTTCTGGACGAATCGATCAAGGTCGAGCGTTTTTCTACAGCCCAATCCTTCAACAGCCCGGCAATGGTTTACAAACCACACGCATATAAGCTTGCCGTGTATAACTACAACCGCTGGAGGATTACCCCGGGGGATATGGTCACAGATTATCTTCTCAGGGATTTAAGGAACTCTGGTCTTTTTCGGGCAGTCCTCTCCTACCGTGATGTAGATAGTACCAGATTTACCCTCGAGGGTGTGATAGAAGAGTTCCTTGAACTGGATGAGGGAAGTAATGGCAAGGCGATTCTCAGTCTGAATATTGCACTTCTCGACCAGAACCAGAAAGAGATAACCAGGAAGGTTATCTTCCAGAAGGGGTACCGGCTTATAGAACCGCAAAAAGAGCAAACCCCTGAAGGACTCGCACAAGGCATGAGTGCTGCGATGGCAAGGTTATCAGAACAATTGATAAACGACATTTACAGTGCAGTAAAAAATAGAGGTCATTAGTTAGA
>JAPLKF010000046.1 GCA_026388215.1 Pseudomonadota bacterium
GAAGAACACAACCGGGTATGCAGGGAAGCCCCCAAGGGACAGATTCCAAAGGATTTAAAGATCATAAGCACCAAAAATTTTACCCCCGAACAGCACAATTCAACCTGTGCACCATGCCATGCAAAGATGGTTCCCCTCACCACCACGTTTAAACCTGGTGACCGTTACTTCGATCATTTTGACCTCGGCACCCTTGAAGACCGTGATTTCTACCCCGATGGCCGTGATATGGGCGAAAATTATACCTACACGCTCTGGAGAATGAGTCCCTGTGTGAAGTCAGGACAGCTCTCCTGCATTCATTGTCATACATCAAGTGGAAGATACAGGTTTAAAGCTGAAGAAAAAGCCAATCAGGCATGTATGCCCTGCCATAAAAAAAACGTAGAGAATTCTTCTGCACATACTCACCACAAAATAGACAGTCCTGGAAACAAATGCATTTCCTGTCATATGCCAATGACTGGATTTGCACGGATGCGGCGTAGTGACCACTCTATCTTACCACCTGTGCCTGCAGCAACCATTGCATTCAAATCTCCCAATGCCTGTAATATCTGCCATACAGATTTTGATGCTGCCTGGGCTGACAAAAAAGTTCGCGAATGGCGTAAGCGTGACTATCAAGCGCCTTTGCTTCACCGTGCCAGTCTTATTGAAGCTGCCCGTAAAAGGGACTGGTCGGAACTGCCTGAGATGCTGAAATATTTAACAAGTAAGGAGCCTGACGAGATTTATGCCACCTCTTTGATCCGTCTCCTTGCATTCTGTAACGACAACAGTAAATGGCCTGTATTTCGCCGTCTTTTAAAAGAAGGACAATCACCACTCGTCCGTTCGGCTGCAGCCACTGCACTGACCACAAACCTTAACCGCGAGACAATTAATGTCCTTCTTGCGGCAACAACTGATGACTATAGGCTCGTTCGTATACGGGCTGTAGCTTCTCTTTCTACCTATTCTGTAAAACTCCTTGGCCCGAAGGATAAGAAAAGGCTGGAAGCTGCATCAGGTGAACTCTTTACATCTCTAACAATCCGTCCTGATGACTGGGCTTCTCACTACAACATGGGGAACTATTTGTTTGAGCGAGGTGAACCCAATAAGGCACTTAGCTCCTATAACACAGCCTCAAAACTCCAACCTGACAGTATCCTACCCCTTGTAAATATTTCACTTGTATATTCCTATCTCGGACAGACAGATATGGCTGAAAAATTATTGAAGCAGGCATTAAAACTTGATCCGACCAACGCTGCTGCAAATTTCAATCTGGGGTTGCTCATGGCAGAACGGGGTGAAGTAATTCAGGCAGAGAAGTACCTCAGGACAGCTTTGAAGACCGATCCTGACTTTGCCGAAGCCGCCTTTAATTTAAGTGTTTTGATAAGCCGTGACAGACTCAAGGAAGCTATCTCCTTGTCCCGCAAGGCAAGTAAGCTCCGCCCTGACCAGCCAAAATACGCATATACCTATGCCTTTTATTTGAATCAAAGTGAAAACGTTAAAGGAGCTTCTCAGGAATTACAGCAGTTGATCAGGAGGCATCCGGTATATATCGACGCCCACATGTTACTGGGTATGATCTATGAAAAACAGGGGAAACTGAATGACGCAAGGGCGCTCTACCTGAAGGCGCTTGAGAACAAGGGGTTATCAAAGAGCGATCAATTCCGTCTCAATGAAAGGCTCCGCGCCATCAACTCTCTCAAGTAGTTGAAGTTTTCAATGTATAATAATCTTAGAAATACATGTTCTCATTGAGAATCTAATTTCTTAACCTTCCATTTACAATTATTAACCATCTGACGTCAGCGGGTGCATGGGGATATTTGTACACTACTGCCTCAAGAATATAAAAAGTTATCTGTAAATGTTCCGTGCTCTATTTTGAAGGATGCCATTTGTGAAAGGCTTTGGCGATAGTCTTCTTACACAGTTAATGTTATTCTGTACTCTACCCGTTAAGGGTTATGTGTTTCGGCTTGTGTTGACTTTTCTAATTTAATACTATAAGTTTTACTAACTATAATCCAGAGTATAAAGTGATGGGGGGTAAAAGATGTCGAGTTTAAATAAAGCAATCATTATTGGAAGGCTCGGAGCAGACCCGGAGTTGAGGTATACTGCTGATGGAGTGGCTGTTGCCACTTTTAATGTTGCTACAACAGAAAAAAGGAAAGATAAAAACGGCGTCAAGCAAGACAAAACAGAATGGCACAGGGTAGTGGCATGGAGAAGGCTTGGAGAAATCGCAGGAGAGTACCTGAAAAAAGGCAGGCTTGTTTACATTGAAGGGAGAATCCAGTCCCGTGAGTTTGAAGGTAGAGATGGTGTGAAAAGGAGAAGCTTTGAAATTGTCGCAACGGATATGAAGATGCTTGGAGCTGGCGCACCACAAATGGGAAGGGATGAGGGGAAAGCCCAGGGAGCCAAACAGGGGGAGATTGAGGATGATTTTGTACCGGAAACCGAGGAAGAAGACGATGTACCGCTTTAAATATGGCTCATAGCTCGTAGCTCATGGCTGATAGAATATAGCTCATAGTTCATAGGAGAAGAAACTCTACGCCATTCTCACCGGATAAATCTAAATAAAAGAAAAAAATCCTAACCGACTTTTTTATTTTTCCTTCTCAAAGCTCTTTACATCAATAAACGGCACAGCGACGGATGTTGCCTTAGGAAGATGGCCATCCCATTTTTCTACGGCTTTCATTGATGCCTCAATCTGTCTCAACTTTACAAGTTCGATAGTTATATTTGCTTTCTGCAGTCTTAATGCCTCAGCTTCTGCTTTCGCCTGGGTTATCTTTTGCTCTGCCTCGATCTTAATCCGCTCGAGGTCGCGCTGTGCTTTTAAGGCAAACTGCTCTGCAGTCTGTTTCGATTCGATTGCCTGGGTAAACTGCGGGGAGAATTTGAAATTTACTATAGAGAAATCATCAATAACAATATTATATCCCACGAGCCTTTACCTCAGGAGTTCCTTAATTTCAGTCCTTACCTTTTCCCTCTGTGTTATAAGCTCCACCGCAGTATATTTGGCCGTTATTGCCTTTACAACCTCCTGTACAGCAGGGCCGCTGATCCTAATCTTTATATTCCCTGCCAAGGTTTTGATAAACCCAATTGGCTTTCTCTGGAAGGATATGATAATTCACGGCTATCGTTGAATGGGTGTCCTGTAAATCCTTGGATACTGACTCTGCCCCTGTCTGAGATTTCTGAACCCTCACATCGAGTTTCACAACCTTTTGGACTCCCGGGATTCTTAAATGAAGCCCTTCACTGAAAACATCCGACTGCACAGCCCCAAAATTAAGCACCACACCCCTCTCCCCGGGCCCAACCATAATAAAAGGATTAACAATGAAAAATACAATCAATACAACAACAATCGCAACAATCACCCTTGTCATATTTTTAACCTGCTTCCCCTTTTCCTTCATTATACTAATAACGCTCTGATCCATAGTATCTGCCCTCCTTCAAATTTCTCTTAGTTTAATAATGGAATCACCGTAAAAACACAATCTATTCGAATCTTTTCACAATTTTTTTGAAAACATACATGAATCTGTTGTATATTCTCAACAATTCAAATAGAAACTCCTGTCTGCTACAGGCAGGGATGGACCATTTAAGGGGTGTATTGTGGATTATGGCGATTATGAAGGTGTAATGGGGCTTGAGGTTCATGCCCATCTATTGACGGACAGCAAAATCTTCTGTGGGTGCTCAACAAAATTCGGCGC
This sequence comes from Pseudomonadota bacterium, assembly GCA_026388215.1. Classification (NCBI taxonomy): domain Bacteria; kingdom Pseudomonadati; phylum Pseudomonadota; species Pseudomonadota bacterium. The sequence continues at coordinate 3,759 of JAPLKF010000046.1, forward strand.
AGAACCAAATAGCCACACCTGCCCTACCTGCATGGGACTACCTGGCGCCTTGCCTGTCCTTAATAAGAAGGTTGTAGATTATGCCATCAAACTCGGCCTCGCACTCCACTGTACTATCAATAAAAAAAGTATCTTTGCACGAAAAAACTACTACTATCCTGACCTTCCAAAGGGCTACCAGATTTCGCAATACGAAGAACCTTTATGTACTGATGGCTATCTTGATATCTTTATCAATGGAGGAAAAAAGAGAATCAGGATAAAAAGGGTGCACATGGAAGAAGACGCCGGGAAGCTCGTTCATGAAAGCACTATTGAAGCAAGCTCATATAGCCTTGTAGATTACAACAGATCGAGCGTGCCGCTGCTTGAGATTGTGAGTGAGCCTGATATCGGGACACCCGAAGAGGCAACCCTCTATTTAAAGATGCTACGGGACGTACTCATATATCTCGAAATCTGCGATGGCAATATGGAAGAAGGGAGTTTCAGATGTGATGCAAATGTGTCTGTGAGAAAGAAGGGGACAAGCGAGCTTGGCACGAGGACAGAGCTTAAGAATCTGAACTCTTTCAGGCATATTGAAAAATCGCTCGATTACGAGATAATAAGGCAAATAGAGGTCATCAAAAATGGCGGTGAAATAGTTCAGGAAACAAGGCTTTTTAACGTTGATGAAGGGATTACATATTCCATGAGGAGTAAGGAAGAGGCAAATGATTACAGGTATTTTCCGGAACCTGACCTTCTTCCCCTCACAGTTGATGAAAAATGGATAAAAGAGATCAGGGAAAACCTGCCTGAATTACCAATGAAAAAGATGGAAAGATTTATCGATAAGTATAACCTCCCAAGGTATGATGTGGAGATATTGGTATCAGATAAGGAACTTGCCCAATACTTTGAAGAGGCAGTAGGGCTATTTCCTGAGCCAAAGACTGTGAGTAACTGGATCATGACCGAACTCTTAAGGGAATTAAAGGGTGGTAATGTATCACCAAAGGATTCACCCCTGCCTCCAGCCCATCTTGCAGAGTTATTATCACTTATAAAGGATGGAACGATCAGCACAAAGATAGGAAAGGAGATCTTTCCGGAGCTATATAAAAGTGGGGTATCTCCAAAACGTCTGGTTCAAGAAAAAGGGTTAATCCAGATTTCAGATGAGTCTGAGATAATCTCGACCATAGATAAGGTAATCTCTTGCTTCCCTCAAGAGGTTGAAGAATTCAAGGGGGGGAAAGAGAAACTACTGGGATTTTTTGTGGGACAGGTTATGAAAGAAACAAAAGGGAAGGCAAATCCAAAACTATTAAATGAACTACTTTTGAAGAGGCTGAAGGGGTAATGCCGATTTGCGATTGCGGATTGCGGAATGATGAATTCATACACAGTATATAGCATATCGCATTTCATATATAGTAGGAGAGGCGTCCCGCCTGTCAGAACACGATATACGGCATACGAACGACGATATACTGTTATGATAGTGGATGTTGAATACTATTTTATTGAGATTTCATTATGATTGTTATGATTGACCATATATACTGGAAAGATAGTTCGCTATATCTCCTCGACCAGAGGGCACTGCCCTTTAAAAAGACATATGTAAATTGTAAAGGTTTGCAGGATGTTATTCATGCGATAAAGGGTATGATTATCAGGGGCGCACCCTTAATAGGCATTGTCGCTGCCTATGGAGTAGTATTGGGTATACAAGAAACCCTGTCATCCAATGGGAGTGTGAAAGACCAAGACATAAACATGATTTGTGAAAAGCTGGGAAAAACGAGACCTACGGCAGTAAACCTTTTTTGGGCATTAAGCAGGATGAAGGATGCATTTCACCGGTATAAGAAAAATTCTGATATACTTGACCTTATGCTGGATGAGGCAATCTCCATCCATGTTGATGACATAGAGAACAACAGGATGCTTTCTCTGTATGGTGCTGAATTGATAGATGACGGAGACACAGTGCTCACCCATTGCAATGCAGGTGCCCTTGCGACAGGGGGATATGGAACAGCCCTCGGTGTGATAAGGGCAGCTCATGAATCCGGCAAGAAGATAAAGGTTATCGCAACAGAGACAAGACCTTATATGCAGGGGGCAAGGCTCACTGCCTTTGAACTACACGAGGAGGGGATAGAGGTTGAACTTGTGCCTGACAACCATGTGGGACTCCTCTGCTACAATAAGGTTGTAGATAAGGTCATTGTAGGTGCTGACAGGATTGCATTGAACGGTGATGTGGCAAATAAAATAGGTACGTATATGATAGCCCTCAATGCTTATCAACACCGCATCCCCTTTTATGTGGCAGCCCCTGTATCAACATTTGATAAAAGCATAAAGAACGGGGCCTCCATCGAGATAGAAGAGAGGGATGGCAGGGAGGTAAAATACTTACGCGGAAACCTTTTAACCCTCAAAGATATCAAGGCACGGTATTATTCCTTTGATATTACACCGGCTAAATACATATCCTTCATTATTACAGAGAAAGGTATTGTGGCTAAACCGTTTAGAAAATTTATAAAAATGCTTTTTTCTCAAGAACATTGAAAATCATCACACTTCTCACAGACTTTGGTTTGAAAGACCCCCATGCAGGCATTATGAAGGGGGTTATCCTTTCCATCAACCCTGATGTCACCATAGTGGATATTTCTCATGAGGTAGAAGCACAGGATATAAGGGAGGGTGCTTTTCTCATAAAAGAGTACTACACGTACTTCGAAAAAGGTACCATTCACGTCGCTATCGTTGATCCTACTGTGGGGAGTGAAAGAAGGCCGATAGTTTTCAGCAAGGACGGGCACTTTTTTATCGGACCTGATAATGGCATCTTCACCCTGGTTATTGACGAGGATACAGAAATATATTTGATAGAGAATAAAAAATTTATGATGAGAACTATAAGCACTACATTCCATGGCAGGGATGTATTTGCCCCAGTAGCTGCACATCTCTCATTGGGGTTTCACCTTTCGGCCTTTGGGGAAGTAGTTACAGACCCGGTGTGTCTCACGGATATTTTTCCAAAAATAGAAACTGATGTGATTTACGGCGAGGTAGTGAGGTTTGATCGGTTCGGGAATGCCATTACAAATATCCATGCGAGTACACTCAACACATTCATAAAAGGAAAAAAATTCAGGATAACCATAGGGAAGACATCTTTTGAATCTATCGATAAGAGCTACTACGAAAAAGAAGTGACCTGCCTCATCGGCAGCGCCGGTTATCTTGAATTTGCATATTACAGGGGGAGCTTCAGGGAAGAAAAGAAGGTATGGAAAGGGGATGAAGTTACGGTAAGGGTTGAGTAAACTTGTTATAAAACCGTATATCGTATATCGTCTATCGTCTATCCAGTCTGTTCCGTCTATTTAGCCTATTCAGTCTTTTTTTCTCTTGTTGTGACCAAAAAAACCAGAGAGACGAGATAGACCAAAAAGACAAAAAGCTTTTACACAAAATATCTTCCGACTTAATAATTTGCCTAATGATTATGTAACAGTTCATCGTTAAAGAAATAAAAACTTATAATTCAAAACCTGACCCCGTAATGTTTTCTCTATCTGATCGGTTTCACCCGTTCTGGTGCCAGCCTGGGTGACTTTTTAAGAGGTTCTGTCTTCGTTACACCTTGTTTTTCAGGTAGTGGCTTGGGTATAGTTGTTGACGGTTTAGCGTTAATTTGGCCTTGTTGTTGGATATCAGCGGGCGGAAGAGCGCCTGTAACAACAGCCCGGAATTCGGTTCCAGGTTTTGCTCTCAGATATGGACTGGCAGTATCCGTACTGGGTACCTGCCATGGCTCACCCTGTATCCACGAAAGTAACAGGTAAAGAGAACAAGTATAGGAAACAGCATC
>JAPLKF010000047.1 GCA_026388215.1 Pseudomonadota bacterium
GGGATTCGTCTGGGATATGGGGTTGTTCTTCCGGAGATGATTAGAACATTGGGGTTTACGAGAAGGCAGGCGGGTGATATTTTTAACGCCTATCTTTTTGCATATATCTGTTTTTCACCGTTTACCGGTTATTTAACAGACCGTCTTGGGGCAAGAAGGATAATTTCGTTATTCGGTATTCTCCTTGGGTCAGGTACCCTTCTTATGGGCACAGTGCAAAGCTTCTGGCAGGCATGTGGATTTTATGCAATAGTTGGCATAGGAGCTGCATCAATGTGGACACCTGTCATCACCCTTGTTCAGAGATGGTTTTCCATAAAAAGAAGGGGAATGGCACTTGGCATTTTATCAACAGGGTTTGGACTTGGTTTTGCTTCTATGGGGAAGTTGTTTCCTATTATAGTGGCTCGTTGGAATTGGCAGTATTGCTGGTATTTTTTAGGAATAGCAGCACTTTCAATGGTTGTAATTAATGCATTATTACTCCGGAGCAAGCCCGAGGATATGAAGCTCTTACCATGGGGTACACCACCTAACATTGAACCAGTTCTCAAGCAGGCTCCTCCAGACCAGAAGTTAAGGACAATTTATGGAGAAATCCTTACCACATCCCGTTTCTGGGTAATTGGTTCTTCTTATTTTCTTATCGCCGGTGCTCTTTACATTATAACTACCTACATGGTTGATTATGCAAGATATGAATTGGGATTTCCTTATGCAAAGGCCTCCTTTCTCGCAACAGTCCACGGGTTGGGCCAGATAATAGGTGTGCTTACCATATCCTTTGCTTCTGATTATATTGGAAGGCGCATGACGATTTTTCTATCGAACATCTTTATATCGGCAGGTATCGTGGGGGTGGTGCTTTCAGGTGCAAATACATATGCATTGATTGCCAGTATCGGTGTTGTCGGTGCCTTTTATGGTGCAACCTTTCCGATGTATGCTGCCAGTGGAGGGGATTACTTTAGAAAGGAAATTATGGGAACTGTAATAGGGGCATTGACGTTATTATACGGCACAGGGGCAATCATTGCTAACAGGATGGCAGGTCATATAAGGGATGTTACCGGATCATTCCATATTCCTTTTATAATAGCCATTGTAGCAGCCCTATGCGCCTCTATACTTATGCTTTTTGTGAGAAAAGAGATTGTTTCTCAACAATGAGAATAGAATGTAGCAGCTACGTAATTCTTACCCGAGCCTCTTTTTGAATCTTAAAGCGCTCAGGGAGAGGATCGCCATACCGAGGACAAAGAGGGCCGCTATCTGGGGCCAGAGCACGCTTATACCGATACCCTTGAGGAAAATACCCCGCACGATGACGAGGAAATACCTGAGGGGACTCAGATAGGTGATATACTGGAATATCTCCGGCATGGTCTCGATGGGGGTAGCAAAACCGGAGAGGAGTATGGCAGGCTGGAAAAAGAAGAACGTTGCCATTAAAGCCTGCTGCTGGGTTTTCGATATGGTTGAAATGAAAAGCCCTATGCCCAGTACAGATAGGAGGTATACTCCGGTGCATAATACGAGCAAAAGGAGTGCCCCTTTGATAGGTACATTAAACCAGAAAACCCCGAAGAACGTAACGAGGGACATATCGAAGAACCCGATGGCGCCAGCAGGAATTGTCTTCCCGAGTATAAGTTCTACTGGCGTAATAGGCGTCACCATGAGCTGTTCCATGGTGCCCACCTCTCTTTCCCTCACCACAGACATGGATGTGTGTATAAGGCATGTAAGCATGATTATTAAGGCTATCACTCCAGGCACCATATAGTTCCGGCTTCTGAGATCCGGGTTGTACCAGACCCTCGTGCGGAAATCGATCGTTGAGAGTGTTGTCTTTATCCATTGTCCCATCAAGTCCCTTGAATATTTAGCGATAATGGTGTTCACATAACCCATGGCAATAAGGGCTGTATTCGAGTCCGTACCATCTACAATCACCTGAATCTCTGTCGGGATACCCCTTTTCAGGTCTTTTCCAAAACCCCTGTTTATCTGTATAGCACAAAGGGCCTTCCCTCTATCGATCAACTCTCTTATTTCCACGGCAGACCCTGGAGCGTATGTGATAGTAAAGTAGCCGGAGGACTCAAGCCTCCTCACAAGCTCCCTGCTCTCGAATGACTTATCGAGGTCATAAAGGGCGGTAGAGATGTTATTAACGTCCATAGTTGCCACATAGCCAAATATAAAGAGCTGGATTAGGGGAGGAATAAATAGAAAAATTATTGTTCTTTTGACCCTGAATGCATGGATGAATTCCTTAATGACAAGGTTCTTCACACGTTCATACATGGTCAATCAATCCTCTTGTGGAACTTTCTGTTTGCAGCTGCAAAAACCACTACAGCGAATAACGTCAGCAAAAGTGTCTCAAATATGAGGAGTTTCAACCCGCTTCCTTTTAGAAATATCCCTTTCAGGATGGTCACAAGGTATCGTGCCGGGACGAAATACGTGATGATTTGTAAAGGCTTCGGCATGTTCGATATGCTGAAGATGAAACCGGAGAGCAAAAAGGCAGGGAGAAAGGAGCTGAGTATTGCTATATGGCTTGCATCAAGCTGGGTTCTGGCAACGATTGATACAAGTATACCGAAACTTAAGCCTCCAAACAGGAAGATACTCGAAAGGACGAGGAGCAGAGGGATACTGCCCCTTAAGGGGACATCAAATAGAAGAGTACTCATCAGAACAGACAGCACCGTGTCAATGAAACCGATCAAAAAATAGGGGATGAGCTTACCGGTAATCAGCTCCGGTTTCTTTACAGGAGTGGATATCAACTGTTCCATGGTCCCCCTGTCCCACTCCTTGGCAATGGTAAGGGACGTGAGTATGGCAATGATGACAGCCATTATTACTGCAATAATCCCTGGAATGATAAAATTTCGTGATTTTAATTCCGTGTTGTACCAGACACGACTGCGGGAATCTATGAGAGGGGTTAGGGTGGCCCCCTTGATCCTTTGCCCGTATCGCTCTGATATTACAAGGATGTAGCCCTGTGCAATGGTTGCTGTATTTGAATCACCTCCATCAAGGAGGACCTCGATCTGGACGCTCCGGCCTGTTCTGACATTCTTCGAGAAGTCGTATGGTATCACCAGGGCTACCTTTGCACGCCCTCCATCGAGATAGGGATCGATATCTCCATATTGCTCCACATAGGAGATAATGCGGAAATAGCGCGACTCCCTGAACTCAGCCACGAGCTCCCGGCTTAAGCTACTTTTGTCCTGGTCGTAGACAATGGTACTGATCCTGTCAATGTCAAAGGTAATCGCATAGCCGTAAATAAAGAGGAGTATGGCAGGCATCAGGAAAGCCATGGCGAGGCTGAATGGGTCCCGTCGAATCTGTATCCACTCTTTCTTAGCGATTGCCTTAATTCTTAATAGCTTCATACTTGGCTCATTATGCTTGATCTACCCCCTCACGTCTTACACGTCAGGATTTTTTCATGAGGTTTCTATCAACGTCACAAACACGTCCTCAAGGGAAGGGACAATCTTTTCAATCCTCCTCACAGACAGGTCTGACCCTTCCAGCACGGTTCTTATACGCCGGGTAGCTTCTTCTCCATCCTCCACGATGATGTGCAATGCACTCCCGAAGATTGCGGCGTCAATACCGCTTTTTGACAAGATGTCCAGGGCTTCAACAACTTTATCAACCTCTACTTCCAGGACATGGTGCTTCATATATCCCTTCCGGAGCTCAGCGGGTGTGCCCTCAGCAATGAGCTTACCCCTGTAAATAAGGGCGAGCCTATCGCAGTAATCCGCTTCATCCATATAGTGGGTAGTAACAAAGACAGTTGTGCCTGCCATTGACATTTCATTGATGAGATGCCAGAAATTGCGCCTCGATATGGGATCTACACCTGATGTGGGCTCATCGAGGAATATGATCGGCGGCTGATGGAGGATTGCACAACCAAGAGCAAGCCTCTGCTTAAAGCCTCCTGCCAACGTCCTCGTGATGGCCTTCCTTTGGTCCTTAAGCCCCGCCATCTCTAAGACCCATTCCTTACGCTCCTTTCTCTTTTCCTTGGGAACGTTATAGATCCCGCCGAAGAAGTTTATATTCTCTTCTACGGTAAGATCATTGTAGAGGGAGAATCTCTGAGACATATAGCCGATAATCTTTTAGATCGATTCTGATTCTTTGATTATATCAAACCCTCCTACCGTACCACTGCCGCCGGTCGGCATCAGAAGCCCGCAGAGCATCCGTATCGTTGTAGACTTACCGGCCCCGTTGGGCCCGAGAAAACCGAATATCTCACCTTTCTTTACATTGAGGCTGATGTCGTCCACAGCAACAAAATTCCCGAATGTTCTTCTCAAGTTTTCTACCTCAACAGCAATATTCCCTTCGTTCACACTTCTACCCTCGCTCTTCTTCCCCTTTTGCAATGAGCTATCAACCATGAGCTACGAGCCACTCTCCACCATCGAAATAAATACATCCTCAAGTGATGGCGCTATCTCCCTCTGCCCCTGTATTTCTATACCTTGAGACCTGAGCACCCCCATAATCACGCTGACAACCTCTCTGTCCCTGACTGCAATGTGGAGTCTGTCGCCATAAATACTCACACTCTGAACCCCATCTATGGTACTTACCATATCCCGTGCTTTCCGGGCGTAAGGAGAAGAGATCTCTATCATTGGGGTGGTGATAGCCGCTTTAACCTTAGCCGGTTCATCAATCATTAAGATATTCCCCTTGTGTATGAGGCCGATCCTTGTACAACGCTCAGCCTCATCCAGATATGCGGTGGAAACAAAGATCGTTACCCCTTCCCTGAGAAGATCATAGAGTATCTTCCACAAATCCCTCCTTGACACAGGGTCAACACCGCTCGTGGGCTCGTCAAGAAATAATACCTCCGGTGTGTGGATAAGGGCGCAGGCGATTCCAAGCTTCTGCTTCATCCCTCCTGAGAGATTACCGGCCAGCCGGTCTTTGAAGGGTGTGAGGTTACTGAAGCCGAGGAGTCTTTCAACCCGTAGAGGGCGCTCTTTTTGAGGAACCCCATACAGGTCCGCATAGAAATCGATGTTCTCCATGACAGTCAAGTCCTCATAAAGGCCGAATCTCTGGGACATGTAACCGATCTTTTCCTTGATCTGCTCCTCTTCATGGAGGATAGAATGCCCTGAAACCCATGCCTCACCGGAGGAAGGTTTCATGATTGCCGTCAGGAGCCTCATGGTTGTGGTCTTCCCTGCACCATCAGGACCAACAATTCCGAATAGCTCACCTTTTTTTATCTCGAGGTTAAGTTGGTTTACGGCGACGTTATCGCCAAAGACCTTGTCAGGTTTGATGTCTTTATTGCAATTTCTTCATCATTCACTCATCTTCCTCTTCCCATTCCTCCTCCAGTAAAAGGGGAGAAATATCGTCTTCAGACAGGGATTTATCCTCCTCTTCCTTTATGAGGGCATCAATATCATCTACAGCCTTGCCTGTAGCAACCTTTATAATATCGTCATAAAGGATATCCCTTGCCTGCTCCACCATCGCCTTATTATCGAGGTCTACTACATATTCAAGTTTTAAAAAAACCCTTCCTATTCTCATATGTTGTCCCTCCTTTTTTTATTAAATAAACCGTCCTTTATTAAGAAGTCCAGGTATTTCCCCCCCTACTTTATATGAATCCTCACATCTGCTGGCATTCCTGGCTTGAGCTCATCGTTTATGTTTTTCACGCTTACCTTTATACCGAATACAAGCTTTACCCTTTCCTCCTGGGTCTGGACATTCTTCGGGGTAAATTCTGCCTCTGATGAGATATATGTGACAGTACCTTCATATTTTTTCCCTTTATAAGTATCCACTGTTATTACTGCCCTTTGATTAAGTTTTACGTACCCGAGTTTGTCCTCCTTCACATATACCTTTATCCACGGATGTGCAAGGTCTCCTATAGTAAAAACTGGTGTTCCTGGCGAGACCGTTTCACCAAGTTCAACAAGTTTTCTTAAGACCACACCATCCGTGGGTGCATATATCACTGTGTCTTTTAACCTCTCCTCATTGACCCTCAGGGATGCCCTTGCCTGTTCAACACGATGCTCAGCCATCTTTATCTCTTCTTTCCTCGGTCCTTCTTTTACAAGGCTTAAGGCTTGAAGTGCATTCTCATAGAGGGAAGCGGCAACATGGTATGCCTTTGTTGATTCATCCATCTGCTGGGCCGATACGAGTTCTTCTTTGTATAGTCCCATATTTCTCTCATAGTCTTTCTTGGCTTTTGATAGTTCTGCCTCTCGCAGGAGTAGATTTGCTTTTGCCTGTTCAAGTTCCTGAGGTCTTGAGCCTGTCCTTAGCTCTTCAAGCCTTGCCAGTGACTCATTTAGATTTGCCTTACTCTGCGCAACGGTACTTTCGAGTTCAGCACTATCAAGTATTGCAAGCCTGTCACCCCTTTTTACCTTATACCCTTCATCCACTAAACGCTCCACAACCCTTCCCGAGAGCTTAAACCCCATATTTGATTCTGTCACCTCGACATTTCCTGAGAGGAGAATCACCCCTTCCTCCTTGTTGTGACGGAGGTGGTTTATTATGAAGACAGCTACGCCTATCAAAATTACAATACCGGCTATCACGAGTTTTTTCTTCATTTTGGTATCCCCTTATAACGTGCTGTCATTTGAGCAATCAAGTTTCATTAACAATATTTCCCCAGAAATTCACCGATGTCTCTCAAATCGGTTCCGCATGTGAACAGAATATTTTCAAACCTTGAATATCTCAAAGCAGCCCCTCACCTTATTTTACATATTTATCCATAATTTTAAATACTTTTTTAGTTTATGTCACTTATGGTAAATTATTTTTGTATGAATAGGGTTTTAACCATTCTATCGATACTTATTACCTTTCTTGCAATTTTAGTTTCTCATTCACTGTCTCTCGATGTGTTTGAAAAGAGAAGAAACGAGATGGTGGAGAATGATATCAAGGCAAGAGGGATAAAGGATAAAAGGGTGCTGGATGCGATGCTAAAGGTAAAGAGGCATCTTTTTGTTGATAATGCCCAATGGGATAAGGCATACAATGACCATCCATTACCGATAGGAGAGGGACAGACAATATCCCAGCCGTATGTTGTAGCCCTTATGTCTGAAGCAGTTTCCCTCAAAGGGAATGAGAGGGTCCTTGAAATAGGGACAGGTTCAGGTTATCAGGCTGCTATCCTTGCAGAACTGACAAAAGAGGTATTTACAATAGAAATCAAGAGAGGGTTATTTGAGAAGGCGCAGGAAAGACTCAAAAGGTTAGGCTATAAGAATGTCCAGGTAAAACACGGCGATGGTTATTTTGGCTGGGAGGCCTATGCACCATTCGATGTTATCATGGTTACTGCTTCAGCGAATCATATCCCCCCACCGCTCCTTGCCCAGTTAAAAGAAGGGGGAAGACTGATTATACCCCTTGGGAGCACGGTGTTTTATCAGAATCTTAGACTGGTGAAGAAGGAGAAGGGGAAACATGTGATAAAAGAATTAGGCGGTGTTGCATTTGTCCCGATGACTGGAGAAGCACAAAAGAAGTAACGAAAAGCCATATAGAATAAAGGATAATATAAGCAGTATCCTGCATCCGTAAATCACAGCAACAATCGATGCGAGTGGTGGTGCGATGATTGATGCGGCACCGTTTATCGAATAGGCGAGGGGAATAAGACTTTTATCTTCCCTTAAGAGCAGTTTTATGCCTGAGGGGAAGAAAAGCCCGAGCAATATCCCGAGAGGAATTATAAAGACCCAGCTGAAAGAAAGACTTAAAATCATCTCAAAAAGGAAAAAATAAAACACAAGTAAAACCAGTACAATGGCCATGATATAAGGAATTTTTTTGTCTTTTATATAACCACTCAACAGGCTTCCACAGCCTGAACTTAAAAGAATCGTTGATAGTACGACAGAGAAGGCGATAACAGGCGACCCAAGAGGAAGAATAAATTTGTGGATAAAAAAGACCTCAATGAACATAAAGGAAAAACCTATAAAGGCAAAGTAGCATAACATACCAGCGCTGAGTGGTGAGTGATAAGTGATAAGTGGCAAGTGGTGAGTGGTGAGTTGCAAGCAATGTTTTTTTGAGACACAAAAGGTGGCTGAAAAAATAATAGCGGAGAGCATAATCAAAAAAGCAAGGATAAAGGGGAGTGCCATGCCTTCATACAGAAAATATGCCCACTTTTTTCCTGATAAAGCGTATATTTCTTTTAGGTTCCCAAGTTTTAAAAAATAGTGAAAAAATGGTTTATCATTGGTTGTAATGCCAATACTGAACGGGTAATCCTTTATAAAGGCATTACTTTTCTCCTTATCAAGTAGAGTTTTGAATAAATTTCTGTAATCCAGGCCAGCGATGAATCTTTCGGCAGTATCAGGGGCTGGATAGATAATTTCAAATTCTCTGCTTGACAAAAAATACAATATCTTTTCAGATTCCTTTTCTGTAAAACCTGTCCTTTTCAGCAAAAAATTTATCGTGTCCCAGCTTCTGAATACCACAAGGTGGTTCTCGACATCTTCGACACCCAACCCATTCAATGCGTATAAGATATTATTCATCATCCTTAGCTCATATCGTGGCGGGGGCAGGAGAAACATCTGGATGAAGAGAAGACCATCCTCCCTGAGGTGTAAAATATATGATTTTAACGCTTCAACAGTTACATCATAATCTTCCTGGAGCCCGAATGTCCCGGATGGGAAAAACCCTGTCCTCGATATAAAGATTACATCCATATTCTTGTGTAGATTTTTGACAAGTTTTGTTCCGGAAGAAAAGTAGAGGGATTTCCTGTATACACTGTCAGTACCATAGGCACTATGGATAAACCTTTGTATGGAAAGATCCTTCTCTGCCATATAGATATTTCTAACACCAAAGTAATAAGGTATAAGGGCATCAAGGCTACCTTTGAAACCTACTACCAGCACATCCTTTGTCTCTTTTAAAAAATAGGGCAGGGCAGATGGCATAAAGGAGAAAAATTCATAGTCTCCTATCTGTTTCTCATCTATCATAACCCCTGTAATCTCCCCGTCAAGAGAAATCCCTATCCCCTTGGGGACAGGTTTCGTGTAAACAAGGGATAAACCGGGTGCAAATTTCATCCTTGGATTCTCAAAAACATCGAGTCTTGAATGGGAGGAATAGATAGTTTTTATAAGTCTTCCATTGTCATCCTTCAGGGCCTGCATCAGGCCTTTGTATGGAGAGATCTGGAGAGTGAGAAAGCCATAAGCTATGGGGACGCACAAAAGTACGGGTATAATAATATAGAGGGCATTTAAAGGCCTCCTCTTCTGTTCAAAGAATAAAAAAACGGCGAGCATGAGGGAAGATACAATGATAATATATTCGACATTCATGTAATTTAGCAGGAAAACTGTAGAGGCAACACCGCCTGCTGCCCCTGAGAGGTCCGAGGCGTATATTCTATTGACCATTTTAGGGTAAGACGATAGCGAGAGCGATATGATGATACCGTACAGAAAAAAAGGTATAGAACAGGATGCCATGAAGAGGAAAAGGTAAAGGACCTGTATATTTTCCCAGAGCATCTTGTAGTGGTCTAAGGGGATAATGGATGAGAAGATAAAAATAACCGGATATGAGATTGAAAGAAAGAACACATAGGGTTCAAGATTTTTTTCACTACTTTTCTTGAGATATGTAAAAATTCCTCCCAGTACAAGGCCAATCATGGATATACTGATGATAAGCGATGCGTAGTGGTAGGAAAACCGAATAGAGAACATCCTGATGAGGGCTATTTCAAAAGACAGGATTGAGAGTGAAGAAAAAAAGACTAACCGGTAGGGCATGGTTGAGTACATTTTATCTAATGGTTTGTAAAACCACAAGGATTTAATGGGTAGTGCGTAACCCTTGCAATCCTTGATTTATCGTGATAATATATTATCTCGTGTTTTCAACCGATTCACCTCCCTGGGTACGAACAAACAGGCCTGGATGTTGTTAAATGCGGACAAAAAAATAAGGAGATATACGTTAATGAACATGGAACCATTAAAATTTGAAGCACTGCACCTGTCAAAAGATGTACTGAGAGCAATTGCCAATATGGGGTTTGAAGAGACAACACCCATTCAATCTCGAGCGATCCCCCTCATAATGGAGGGTAAAGATGTTATCGGGCAGGCACAAACAGGCACCGGGAAAACAGTAGCATTCGGTATCCCGATTTTAGAAATGATAAACCCCCGGAGCAAAAAATTGCAGGCGATAATTATGTGCCCCACCAGGGAACTGGCAATTCAGGTCTCTGAAGAGTTGAAAAAACTTTCCCAATATAAAAAAGATATTACTGTCCTCCCTATATACGGCGGGCAGCCCATAGAGAGGCAGATTTATTCACTGAAGAAGGGTGTGCAGGTTATCATCGGGACACCCGGTCGCACGATAGACCACATGAATCGGGGTACGATGAAGATGGACAGTGTAAAGATAGTTGTTCTTGACGAAGCGGATGAGATGCTGAATATGGGATTTATTGATGATATAGAAACGATCTTATCGAAAGTCAACAGGGAAAGGCAGACACTCTTATTCTGTGCCACGATGCCGAAGTCGATCCTTGATCTCACAAAAAGATATCAAAGCAATCCTCAACTGGTCAAGGTGGTGCACAAACAGTTAACCGTTCCTCATGTGGAGCAGACATACTTTGAGGTGAAAGAGGGCACAAAACTGGAAGCATTGTCCCGCCTCATAGACATGTATAACTTCAAGCTGTCCCTTGTCTTTTGCAATACCAAGAGAAGGGTTGATGAGGTTGTGGCAAACCTCCAGGTGAGAGGTTATCTGGCAGACGGACTTCACGGTGACATGACCCAGTCACAGAGAGACCGTGTAATGGGCAAATTTCGAAGTAATGCTTTTGAAATCCTTGTTGCAACTGATGTGGCGGCCCGGGGCATTGATGTGGAAGGTATAGAGGCTGTTTTCAATTATGATGTCCCCCAGGATGAAGAGTACTATGTCCACAGGATCGGGAGAACCGCCCGTATGGGTAAAACAGGTCGGGCATTTACCTTTGTGATGGGAAGAGAAATCCACAAATTGCGGGACATACAGGCATATGCGAATATAAAGATCGCACGCCAGCGCGTTCCTTCCCTCAATGATGTGGAAGAGATCAGGATAAATGTTTTTCTGGAGAAAATAAAACAGACTATCGGGGAGAACGACCTTACCCATTATACGTATCTGATCGAACGGCTCCTGGAAGAGGAGTATACATCCCTTGATATCGCTGCCGCCCTTTTGAAAATGTGTGTAGGGGCAGAAAACACAGAAAAAGATGATCTGGATGTGGGCTACAGGTCTGGCGGGTCCGAAAAGGGAATGGTAAGGTTGTTTATGAATATAGGTCGCAGCCAGAAGGTTGAGGTAAAGGATATTGTAGGTGCCATTGCCGGGGAAACGGGCATCCCGGGAAGGGTGATCGGAAAGATAGACATGTATGACAAGTATACATTCATCGAGGTACCAAATGAATATGTAAAGGACATCTTGTCCGTCATGAATAATAAGCAAATTAAGGGGAACATGGTTAGCATAGAACCTGCGAATAAGAAGTAGCTGCGAGACGTATATTACAGAATTCAACGGTATGACGATTGATATTCATTATTTTTGCTGTTTGTACCGCCGTTAATTCTATACAGAAATTCTTTAAAATCTTTTTTATGGTGTAATGGCTTAGCTTACTATATTTCATGGCCTTCTACAGGAATTATAGCAAAGTTTCCTATACAAGACCCTTATATTTTTTTCATATCCCGATGTCTTCTATTTCCATATCCAGAATATTGATGAATAAGATCCTCTTATGGAGGGAGGTCCCCTGATTCAGCAGTAACTTGCACGTTTCGGCAACCTCCATGCTTGCTATTATTGCAGGCGTAAAGGAGGGATTGCCTAA
>JAPLKF010000048.1 GCA_026388215.1 Pseudomonadota bacterium
GATGTCTTCTATTTCCATATCCAGAATATTGATGAATAAGATCCTCTTATGGAGGGAGGTCCCCTGATTCAGCAGTAACTTGCACGTTTCGGCAACCTCCATGCTTGCTATTATTGCAGGCGTAAAGGAGGGATTGCCTAACACCTTTTCCATCCCCCTGACTTCACTGCGCTGGCCATATATCTTCTGGATTGTCTGGTCCCCTGGCAATTGGGTGGTAATTTGTCCATACCAGCCACCAATAGCTCCATGAATTAGAGGAATCCCCAGTGTTTCACAGGTTTCTGCCAGCTCAATCCGTGTAGGTATGTTACCCAGGGCGTCTACGGCAACATTAATATCATGGAGAAGTTCCACGCCATTGGCTTTTGAAAAGGCATCTTTAATAGGTATTAAATGTACAGCAGGGTTTATATCCCTCACCCTTGCCTCTGCTACTTCTGCCTTGGATTTACCTAATACAGGGATGCTGCATAATATCTGGCGGTTCAGGTTATGTTCTTCGAACACATCAGGATCAATAGCCTTTATATTGCCAATGCCAAGCCGGGCCAGTTCTTCGATAATGTACCCTCCTAATCCCCCGCAACCGATAACGGCAACCTTACTTTGGAATAACGTTAATTGCTGTGCCGTCGAGATGGTCTGCCTGTTCCGCTGATAACGGGAAGGCAGTATATTCAATTTAAGGGCTGTCTCTTCTACCTGACCGAATGTTAAGCCAAAATGTTCTCCGGCCTCTACCTGTGCCTGCCAGGGTAATAAATCCCCCTGAACGTGAGCCAGCAAGAAATCGTGTAATGCTTCCATTTCATCCTCCTCCAACCGGGGGGAAAAGGCCTATCGTATCCCCGTCAGTAAGTGTATCATGTATATCGGCATGGTGACCATTGACAAAGATCAAGGTTACTTCCTCTTCGGGAATCCCGAGTTCTTTAATTACCTGGTCAATCGTGACACCAGGACTAAATTCGAGGGTTTCTATATCGAACCGTCCTGTTCGCAGCGTGGCGAATAGTTTTATTGTGATGCGCATAATTATACTTTCCAAGAGAGAATATCATAGAGCAAACCCAAAAACAATTCTCTGTTCTCATCCCCTACCCTGTTAAAACTGTGAGGTAAACCCAATCACACCAGGCTGGTAGGTTACTTTTTTGTAATACGCTACGTTCAACAGGCTTCCCGCCAAGGAGTATCTCCTTGCATCCCCTCCAGAAATTATCAGGTTGTTTTGTCAGGAAAGCTGAAAGTTCAGTAGATTTCACGAAAATACCCCTTTTTAGAAGAAGGAGCCCCAGCTCGTCAATCAGGAGGTTATAAAGTTTTAAACTGATCAGCCCTTCTTTGCTCAGATAATTGCTATGCTTTTCTTCATAGGTAATTGAACTCCTCAAAGATGAGTATACTCCCTCACGCCTCATGGTGGCACCAACTAAACCGGGCAT
The DNA here is from genome assembly GCA_026388215.1 of Pseudomonadota bacterium. Taxonomy (NCBI): domain Bacteria; kingdom Pseudomonadati; phylum Pseudomonadota; species Pseudomonadota bacterium. The sequence continues at coordinate 1,449 of JAPLKF010000048.1, forward strand.
GGCGGCAGAAAGGGCAAGGCTGGAACCATCTTTAATGATGGCTGATTCAATATCATCAACGGGTTTTCCATCAAGGAAGATGGTGCTGATCCTTCCCATGACATATGCAGGGGTTAGCCCTAATTCTTCACAGAGCAAGGTTTTAATGATAATACCTACCCTGCATTTTACCATGAATCCACCTTGCAGGATTTCAAAAAATTTTGGAAATAGGACAGGTTCAATCGTTAAACATAGATTCTTTAAATTATTGGTAAATGTATTTTTATTTTGCACCTTTTTTGTCCTATTTTTATATAAAAGAAAAAGGAAGAGGCTTCTCGCTCGGTATGCCTCTTCCTTTAACTTAAATCATAGTTATTGCTTTACCAGTTGAATACCTTATCCAGATCCTCATCCTTTACCTGGAATGTCACATTATGAGGGAGTAATGGTTGTGTTTTAAAGAATGGAGGCAAGCGGTCCTGTTCTTTTGTAAAGCCTGCCCTTATATTAAAATCCCTCTCCATTTTCAGAACCTTTTTCCCGAGCTCCACTACATCATCGGCGGTTAAGTTGAGTCCGTAGAAGGCATTGATCAAATCAAGCAAAGCCTGGAAGGTTTCGGGCTGGTCCATAATAGCAAAGGCGATAAACAGGCACATGCCTGTGGAGTCAATAGCAGCAGTTGCAATCTGGAGGTTTCTGGAAAGGTCTATCTGCCCTTCTGGTTTCAGAGGATCCACAAAACCTCCTACCTTGAGGATGTTCGTGGCTACTGCATACCCTGCAGTATGGTCAGCTCCCATCGGGGTTGTGGCATAGGTTACACCAATACCCTGTACTGCCCGTGGATCATAGGCAGGCATAGCCTGGCCCTTGACCACAGGAACTCTCTCCACGCCGAATACTCTGCCTGTTATGGCTGCTCCACTTCCGATTATACGTCCTAAGGGTGTACCCTTACCAACCTCTTTTATCAGGTTGATAGCACCATCAGCATCACCGAATTTAAGGAGGCCAGCTTCCATGGCTACTCCGATGGTAGCACCCATCTCTATTGTATCCAGTCCTATATTATCATCGAGAAAGTCCAGCATAGCAATCTTGTCCAGGTCATCTATTCCACAGTTTGCGCCATGTGCCCAGACAGTCTCATATTCAGGCTGTTTCGTCAGGTAATGGCCATCTTTATCGTTATAGATACCGGAGCAGCGGATGACACAGCCGTGATGGCAAGCATGGGTTGCCACTCCACCGCGCTCAGTTTCTAATGCTGCCTCTGTCTCTCCGCTAATCTTTGAAGTCCCTTGAAACCTTCCTTCTTTGAAGTTGTAAGTAGGATAACCTCCGGCTTCGTTAAGGATATTCGCGAGGATGTTTGTACCATAGGCAGGCAGAGCTTCCCCTGTTACCCCGTGTTTCCTGAGACCATCTGTGAATGCCTTGTTCGCTTCTTTAAATTTCTCCGGGTCTTTTGGCTGGCGCATGTTCATGTCTGTATCATCAAGGACAATAACCTTCACACCCTTTGAACCCATTACAGCTCCCACGCCACCCCGTCCTGCATGCCTTGTCGGCCTCAATTCAGTATCGGTGCATGCTACTGATGCAGCGTTCAGCTTCATCTCTCCTGCAGGGCCGATAGAAATGCAGGCAATCTTTTCGCCAAACTCCTTTTTTATTTTTTCCACTGTATCGTAATTACCCAGCATCTTGAGGCTATTATCGGTTGTGATACGAACGCCATCTTTGTTGATAAATATTTTGTAGAGGTCATCACCCTTGGGTTTTCCCTCAAGCACGATGGCCCCATAGCCCAGCCTGGCAAGCACCTGGGATGGTTGTCCTCCAGCATTAGACTCCTTAATACCACCGGTCAGAGGACTCTTGCATCCCATAGAGATTCTTCCTGTCATTGAACCTGCAGTCCCACTCAGAAGACCCGGGGCAATGACAAGCTTATTAGTATCGCTTAATGGGTGACAGTCAGGTGGCACCTCCTTTGAGACTATGGCAGAGGTAAGTCCTCTTCCTCCTAATCCAGCATAATCACCGAAGGGAACTGCAGTGGCTTTTGGGCCCCCTTCGGCTCCCATATTAATTCTCAAAATCTTGTCCATAGCTTTCCCTCCTTAATTATTTTTTGAATTTCTTCCAGTTTTTTGAGCCGATATAGAGAAGTAAAGAAAATCGAACAATAATATCATAAAATTACAGTCCGTATCCTATTCAAAGTGTACACCATACCAATATTTTTGCAACAGAAAACTTTTGTCCTGAAAGCGTTGACTTTCATACCCGCTATTTTGTGAGGATTCCTCCTCCTCCCGAATAAAAGATGCCTGCCACTGCCCCTGTTATGAAACACGCCACATTTGAGGCAAGAAGCGCCCATAATCCGAGGATAGAAATATCTTTTGTTCGTTCAGGGACGAGGCTTGATGTCCCGCCAACGAATATTGCAAGGGATGGTATATGGGCAAATCCACAAAGTGCATAGGTTGCAATCACTATGCTTCTTTGATACATAATCTTTCCTTCTTTTACCAGAAGTGCAAGGTCCTGATAGGATTTTACCTCTGTCTCTATAATCCTTTCCCCTATAATTTTTGCTATTGCCGGGGCGTCTTCATAAGGCACCCCCATGGCGAGGGTAAATGGGTAAAAGAGGTATGTTAAAAGTGTATGGAGGGTGATATCTATATTTGCCTTAAGCATTGAACCTGTCAATTTCCCCAGATAGAGCAGGCCTTATCAACAAGGGAGATTAACCCGATAAAGGCAATTAAAAGTGCACCTATACTCACAACCATTTTAACCCCGGTCATGGAGCCGTTTATGATTGCCTCTATTGCATTACTTGCCTTTTCATACTCTACCTTTACCACCTTTCCAAGGGTCAAAGGTTTCTCTGTTTCAGGGATTACTACTTTACTCGCCAGTATCGCCGCAGGCGCCAGAAGGATTGAAGCAGAGATGAGGTGACCTGCTACTCTCGGGAATGTATCGGATAGTATGATTACATAAAGTCCGAGTACGCTCGATGCGATTGTCGCCATCCCTGTTGTAAGCACAACCATTAATTCTGATTTTGTCATCGCCTTGAGATAAGGCCTAACAGTCAGATTGGATTCTATTCCAAGAAAGATTTGAGCTGATGCACATAGCGCCTCTGCACCGCTAATCCCCATAACCTTTACAAACACACGGGCAAAGATATGTATGATTTTTTCCATAATACCGATGTAGTAGAGAAATTCCATCAATGCGGCAAAAAAGATAATCGAAGGGAGTGCTTGAAATGCAAGGATAAAACCGAGTGAGCCCTCTTTGCCGGGGGTAATCGCAAGCCTTCCAAAAACAAACTGCGTTCCCGCAAATGAGCTGTCAATAATCTTCATTGTAAAATCATTAAGAAACAGGAAAAATTTCGTACCCACAGGGATGAGAAATACAAAAAGGGCAAAGGCAATCTGAAGTAGTATCCCCCAGATAATAACCTTTAAACTTATTTGCCTTTTATTTTTTGAGAACAGAAACAAAAACCCGATGAAAATCAGGATTCCTAACATTGATACAAAATTGTAAATACCCACCGGCATACTCTCCTAAAGGAATGTATGTGCAGCTTAGGATAACAGTAATTAAGATAATTGGCAAGCAGAGAAAGAATAAACCAGTAAGCAGTAGGAAGTATGCAGTAGGCAGGTTAAAAACCAGCAGACAGTAGGAAGTAAACAGTATGAAATTGCTGCTTACTGCTTACTCCATACTGCCTACTGTTGCTAAAGCAACCGATACGGCAATGCCCTCTTTGCCCACTCACTTTGCGGGTATTCTTTTGTAAGCCTTTCGTATGCTTGTTTCAAGGGTTTTCTCTCATGTGTAGTTTTAAAGTTACTCACCCCGTGTAAATAGACTGCTTCGGGTGCGGCACCACTTTTTGGATAATCCTTCAAAATCTTCTCAAGGTTTGAGATTGCATCCTTGAATTGGTCAAGTTCAAAGTGGACCTTTGCGATGCCAAGTAGTAGTGAAGGGATCAATTCTTCAGGGGGAAGAAAACCGACTGTCCGGTAATGTTCCTTGCCATTTTTGTCAAGGACTACAAGGGTGGGAGTCCATTTAATAGTAAAATCAGTAGCCAGTGGTTCTAAGTTGTATGGCACGCGTAGCGGTATGATGTTTTTTGTAATGAATTCAATCACATTTTTATCCGGATACGTAACTGCATCCATCTGTTGACAGCCAATTCAGCCGGGGTTGAAAAAATCGAGTAATACAGGTTTGTTTTCAAATCTCGCTTGTTTTTTGGCTGCCTTCATCTCTGTTTCCCATTTAATTTTATTCTCCATAGCGCCCTCCTTTCATTGAACTTATTCTATAATTATAGTCACGATATGGGAAAATTGGAAGGGGGAAGTATAGCGAAGAGGGCAGAGAGCATAGAGCAGCCGGAACGCTGTTTCTTTCCACCATCAGTACAAATACATCGTTCATTAAAACAACGCTTGCAAAATGCGTATGATAGGCGTATAATAGGAGCATAAAGGAGGTGAACAATGCAGAAGGGCAAGATAAATATTACGATGGATAAAGATTTGATAGATTATATGAAAATTTATGCAGAAGAGCAGCGCACATCAGTTTCCGAAGTGATTACTCAATTTATTTTGAATTTAAAGCGAACAAAGGCAGGTGACCCAACAGAATTGATCCTTTCAGACCCTGCTTTTAAAGAAACCCTGTTTCAAACCATTTCTGACATAAAATCCGGAAAGACAAAGTGGTGTAAGTATGATGAGGTTTTCTCGTGAATATCTTATTCAGTGATGCCTTTGTCAGATCTTTAAAAAAGCACAGTGCAATAAAGGATACGGTTAAAAAGAAAGTGGACATTATAATACAGGACCCCATTAAACTTGGGGAGCCATTAAGGGGAAGGTTAAGGGGCTTTTACAGCAGCCCTGTGAAGAAAAATTTCTTGATTATATATCTGTACTGCAAAGTATGCCGGAAGAAAGGTGATGATAAGATAGTTCTTTGTAATGATTGTCATGAATGCCCTGATGACACCATAAAATTTGTAGAATTAGGCCCTCATGATAAGACCTATGAGAAGTAATTTTCGATTTTTAGCGGATAGTTTTTCTCTCACACCTCCCGGCCTCTCACGCTCTGCTCTGAGCTTTTAGCTATGAGCTATGAACGGCATTCCGTATTAGCAATTGAAGTTTCGACCGAACACTGCTAAAAAAGGTTTAAATTATTCATAATTTTGCCTATAATGGAAGATAAGATGGAAATTGCAAACCTGATTGAACGGTTTGAACAGAATAAGGATGCTTATAAATCAAGCCAGTATAACGAGACCCAGCTACGGCGGGAATTTCTTGACCCCTTCTTGGAAGCCCTCGGCTGGGATGTAGAAAATAAGAGTGGTTATGCCGAGGTGTACAAGGATGTTGTCCACGAAGATGCGATAAAGATTGGAGGTGTTACAAAGGCACCGGATTACAGCTTCCGTATCGGCGGTACCCGGAAATTTTTTGTTGAGGCAAAGAAACCTGCAATCCATATAAAAGAAGACATTGATTCAGCCTTTCAGCTTCGCCGCTATGCCTGGTCAGCGAAACTACCTCTTTCCATTCTCACAAACTTCGAGGAATTTGCTGTTTATGACTGCCGTATAAAACCAGACAAAACAGACAAAGCGGCAACTGGACGCATTCTTTATCTTACCTATAAGGAGTACATACAACGCTGGGAAGAGATTGCTTCCATCTTTTCCCGTGAAGCTGTCCTGAAAGGAGCCTTTGATAAGTTTGCCGAGCAGAGCAAGCTAAAGAAAGGTACTGCTGAAGTTGATGCTGTCTTCCTCAAAGAGATAGATTCATGGCGGGATATGCTTGCCCGTAACCTTGCCCTCCGTAATCCAGAGCTTACCCAGCGTGAACTCAACTTTGCCGTGCAGACAACGATTGACCGTATCATCTTCCTGCGTATTTGTGAAGACAGGGGAATTGAGGATTACGGGAGATTACTGGCCCTCTTGAATGGGATCAATGTATATGAAAGACTCTGCCAGTTATTCCGTCAGGCTGATGAACGTTACAATTCAGGCTTGTTCCATTTCCGCGAGGAAAAG
>JAPLKF010000049.1 GCA_026388215.1 Pseudomonadota bacterium
CCACAAGGTTTGCAGAAATCCACTTTATTGCCCTTCGTAGATTTTCCCCCTCCGGCATAATGGTAGACATAATCATAAACCCCTATCAATAAAAAGTAGCAAAAGTATACACAAAAACCATCTTTGGTTCAATATCCAGTATAAAAACAGAAATAGTTAAACAATAGCCTGCTTCAGCAAAATGCCTTTTAAAAATTTCTTTGACAAACAATACATCTTCGATTATCATGCTATTAAATATCAGAAACGTTATTTCATAATATTAAATTAAGGAAGTGATAAGCTATGGAATACTGGAATCCTTACACAGAAACCTTACCAAGGGAAAAACTGGAGAATATAGAATTCTCATATTTCAAGAACATGTTCTCCTATGCAAAAACCCATTCTGCCCTGTATAGGGATAAATTGAAAGGAATAGAGGCTGACGATATAAGAACAGTTCACGATATTAGCAAAATTCCCTTCACCTACAAGGAAGAACTGAGGGCGTATCAGGAGATCGAGCCGCATCCATACGGTGGTCTCCTCGGCGTGGATATAAAGGATGTGACCACCTTCAGGCAGACGAGTGGAACTACCGGAAAACCGGTCTATGTCCCGGAGTCCTATGAGAGCTGGCAATGGAGGATTGAATCATGGTGTCATATCCTCTATATGGCAGGATTCAGGCCCAGGCACAGGGTTTTTCTCCCCTTCGGGTATAACGTATATGTGGCATTCTGGGAAGCACACTACGCTTCAGAAAAAGTAGGATGCGAAGTAATACCAGGCGGGGCACTCGATACAAAAGGAAGGGTGAATAAAATTATCGAAATACGGGCAAATGCCATGATGAATACCCCAACCTATGGCCTTCATATTGCCGAAGAAGCAATGAATATGGGCATTGACCCGAAATCTCTCGGGATTGAGAGGATGCTCTGTGCAGGGGAACCCATGCCTGAAGCTACCCGTCGTAAACTGGAAGACCTATACGGGTGTGAAACATATGACCACATCGGCGGGACTGAAGTATGCGGATGGGCCGGTATGTGCAAGGTCAAAAAGGGTCTCCATATTATAGAACCGTTTTTTCTTGTTGAGATACTCGACCGGGAGACACTCACAAAAGAGGTGGGAGAAGGTGAGCAGGGGGTAGTGGTAATCACACCCCTCGGAAGGAGGTCTTTCCCTTTCATCCGTTTCAACACAAACGACGTGGTCGTCAAAGGACATTCCAATTGCAGCTGTGGCAGAACGTCAAAAATGATAATGGAGGTTGTAGGAAGGGCTGATGATTTACGGAAGATTCGTGGGGTCCTCTTTTCTCCGAAAACCATTGAGCAGCTTATACGGGAAGAGTTCACGGATATTGTCGAATATGAGATTGTTGTCGAGCGGAAGGGCATCATGGATGAGATAACTCTGAGGATAGAGGCAACTCCAAAACTCGGAAAGGATGACGTCGAAAACCTTACAAAGAGATTGAAGGAAAGAGCCAAGGTAAAGACAAATCTGACGTGCAAGGTAAAGGTTGAGCCGCAAGGGGCCCTGCCGCGGTATGACCTTAAGGCAAAACGATTCAAAGATATGAGAGAGGTTAAAAATGATGGATGAAATCAGGAAGGAGATACAGAATATCGAAAAGAGTGCCGAGAGATTAAAATCCCTGGCAAAGGACAACAATGCCATACGGAAGAATGCGGAAATCATCCTGACCTACTTATACATACTGAAGTTTATCACACCTGTTTTGGGGGAAGAGGATCAGTGATGGACGTCGTCAAGAATTTCAGGAAGGTTGTCCTTTGCTGATAGCTGATAGCTGATAACTAAAAGCTATATCTTGAACCCTGTTTTAAGCTTACCTCTCGTGAGAATATTTTCGTGGATTACCCTGCCATTGCCATTCTTTAAAAGGCTTTCCTCCATATCCCCCATAATATTTTTACAGAGGGAACCGGGTAAGCCTTCCATCACATCTATGGGGATGAAAATTGATTTTGTGTCCGCTGTTACCTTGTCCTTATGGCACTGCCTCCATATCCATCTTCTCGTCAGCACTTCCTTCTCATCCTTGTATATAACCTCGCCTTTATCAGCGACCTCCATTTCGCCCGAATCCATCGGGACAAATGGTTCTCCACCTTCTGCAAAACAGAGCGATATATCGCCTTCCAGTGGTGGGATGGCATGACCACCCATGGGGACTACATATTTGAGTGATATGGCATTGTATAAATCCACAACAGGGTTTATCCTCGGAAAGGGTCCTCCTTTGAGGGCACGCCTGAGGAGTGATTCTATTGAGCTATAGTACTTTGATGCAGAGATACCGAGTTTACCAAATGCCTCTCTCCACACCCTTATATGGGGATGGTCCTGGGGTTTCTCATAAGGGAAGTGGGTCCTTATATCCTCAAGGACCACCTCGAGAGCGTCCTCTCCATATTTCGTATTGTCTATCTCACAGATAAGTACGCCTATCTTTAAGGAAGGGAACAGTGCGAAAAGCCTTTCATCGATTGAAAAGTTCATTTATAAATTCTTTGAAGCCACTGAGATTCTTGCTATTGCCCTGAGTAGCGCCATTTCATGTATCTTATATTCTGAATGGTCAAAGGGAAGTCCCTTTAATGTTGATTCTGCCCTCTCCAGCGCCTTTTTTGCACGCTCGACATCAACCTCCCCGGCAAATTCTGCTGTCTCTACAAGGAATGTGACCTTATCTTCAATTACCTCAGCAAATCCCCCGCTTGTGGCAATGTATATGGTCTTCCCGCCTTTCATATAACGGGCTTCACCGATCTTTAGCATGGTAAGGAATTGTATGTGGCCTGGAAGAATGCCAAACTCACCGAGGGCTCCGTTTGCTTCTACCATATCCACTTCTTCATGCACAAGAACCCGTTCAGGGGTTATTATTTCAAGGTTAAGCATGCCCACAATTATTCTCCAGCAAAACCTTTTGCCTTTTCCGCTGCCTCCTCTATCGTTCCCACCATGTAGAACGCCTGCTCTGGCAGTTCATCATGTTTACCCTCAACAATCTCCCTGAAGCCTTTTATTGTATCTTTCAGTGTCACATACCTCCCCTGGGAGCCTGTAAAGGCTTCAGCAACAAAGAAAGGCTGGGATAAAAATCTCTGTATCTTCCTTGCCCTTGCAACAACAAGCTTATCTTCCTCTGAGAGCTCATCCATACCGAGGATGGCAATAATATCCTGTAAATCTTTGTATTTCTGGAGTATCCTCTGAACCTCCCGTGCTGTCTGGTAATGCTCCTCCCCAACAACCTTCGGGTCAAGGATTCTGCTTGTTGAATCAAGGGGATCAACTGCCGGGTATATCCCGAGCTCAGATATCTGCCTTGAAAGAACTGTAGTTGCATCGAGATGGGCAAAGGTTGTTGCTGGCGCAGGGTCCGTAAGGTCGTCTGCCGGTACATAGATGGCCTGAACAGAAGTGATTGAACCCCTGAGTGTCGAAGTAATCCTCTCTTCCAGCTCGCCTAAGTCTGTCGCAAGGGTTGGCTGATAACCAACCGCAGATGGCATCCTGCCGAGTAATGCGGAGACCTCCGAGTTTGCCTGTGTAAATCTGAATATATTATCAATAAAGAGTAGCACGTCCTGGCCCTCTTCATCCCTGAAATACTCCGCTGCAGTGAGTGCGGTAAGCCCTATCCTCGCACGTGCACCCGGCACCTCTGTCATCTGGCCGTAGATAAGCGCACACTTGTCAAGAACACCTGAGCCCTTCATCTCAAGCCACAGGTCATTACCCTCCCTTGTTCTCTCTCCCACACCGCCAAATACGGATATACCGCCATGATGCATTGCTATATTGTGGATCATCTCCATGATAATAACCGTTTTGCCAACGCCTGCACCCCCAAAAAGTCCAACCTTACCGCCCTTCGGGTATGGCTCAAGGAGGTCAATGACCTTGACCCCTGTTTCAAGGAGTTCTACCTTTGTATTCTGCATGGTAAGCAGAGGGGCAGGTCTGTGTATTGGATACACCTTCTCTGTTTTTACAGGTGGCCCATTGTCTACCGGTGCCCCTATTACGTTTAACACCCTGCCAAGGATCTCCTTACCCACAGGGACAGTTATCTGTGTGCCTCTGTATGTTGCATCCTGACCGCGCACCAGCCCATCCGTAGTCTCCATGGCGATGCATCTCATCGTGCTATCTCCTATATGCTGCGCAACCTCAAGAACAAGGTTTTCCGGCTTATCGCTTATAGTCGGGTTTGTCATATATATCGCTCCATATATTGGTGGAAGGTTATCCGATGGAAACCTGATATCTACTACCGTTCCTATTACCTGAACAATCTTCCCTTTTACCTCCACACTCATTATGTTCCTCCTTTTTAAGTTCCTCTCAAGGCTTCAGCACCGCCAACGATGTCCATCATCTCATTGGTTATGCTCTCCTGTCTTCTCTTATTGTAAACAAGGGTGAGGTATTTCACCATCTCACCACAGTTGCTTGTCGCATTTTCCATGGCGCTCATCCTTGCTGCATGTTCCGATGTCCGGGATTCAATCAGGGCATAATAGATTTTTGTGCTCACATATTTTGGAATAAGGGTCTCAACTATCTTATCCCTTGCCGGCTCATAGAGATAGTCAGCACCTTCCAAATCCTTTGGGGTCTTTATCGGAAGAAATTCATCAAACATAACCATCTGCTTTACCGGGGAAAAAAAGTGTGTGTATGTGAGGTAAATCTTATCGAACTCCCCATCCGTATAAAGCCTTATAAGGTCAGACGCTATTGAATCCACAACATCCTGGTCGACCTTTTTAATATCAACCCATTCCTTTACAATATCCACCTTCCTTCTCTGGAGGTAATCCTTTACCTTTTTTCCAAAAATGTACACGCCTATCCTCTCATAGGTATCCCTGTTCTGGAGAATAAAATTTTCTGTGTGTAACCCTATATTGATATTAAAGGCACCGCATAATCCCCTGTCAGATGCAACAGACACGATGAGCACCTTTTTTATCTCTTCCCTTTCAGTGAGGAGGGGATGGGTATTTTCAGGTATCTTCTGTATCACACGACCGACCATTTCCTCCATCTTTAACGCATAACCCCTTATCCTTTCGAGCTCTTCCTGTGCCCTTCGGAGTTTTGATGCTGAGACCATCTTCATCGTTCTTGTAATGGTCTGGGTACTGTTAATGCTGCTGATTTTCCTCTTTATATCCCTTAAGGTTGCCATTTCGTATCTCTTATCTAATAGGTAAACTTACTCTGAAAAAGGCTAAGTGCCTTATCCAGCCTTTCCTCAATAGATTCACTGATTTCCTTCTTTTCCTTAATATCGGATAAAATATCGGGGTGCTCCTTTTCCATATAAGCAACCATCTCCTGCTCATACTTCTTAAGTGCTTTTTCAGGATACATGTCAATATACCCGTGTGCACCTGCATAGAGAAGCACAACCTGCTTCTCAACAGGGATAGGAACATATTGACCCTGCTTGAGTAATTCCGTAAGCCTTGAACCCCTCGCAAGGAGTGCCTGGGTGGCCTTATCAAGATCGCTCCCGAACTTCGCAAATGCCGCCATCTCCCTGTATTGGGCAAGTTCAAGTCTTAAGCGTCCTGCCACCTGTTTCATCGCCTTTATCTGGGCATTACCCCCAACCCTCGATACAGAAAGACCCACGTTGATTGCAGGTCTTACACCAGAGTAAAAGAGTTCAGGCTCAAGATATATCTGACCATCTGTAATGGATATTACGTTTGTCGGTATATATGCGGAGACGTCCCCGGCCTGTGTTTCGATTATAGGAAGGGCGGTGAGTGAACCTCCACCATGCCCGTCATCCCACTTGGCTGCCCTTTCCAGAAGCCTTGAATGAAGATAGAAGATGTCACCGGGATATGCCTCCCTCGCAGGGGGACGCCTGAGCAGGAGTGACAGCTGCCTGTATGCAACTGCATGTTTTGAAAGGTCATCGTACACAATCAGTGCATGCCTCCCTGTATCCCTGAAATACTCACCCATTGAACAACCTGCAAACGGGGCAAGATACTGGAGTGGTGCCGGATCACTTGCCGTTGCTGCAATCACTATAGTATATTCCATTGCACCATAAGTGGTGAGCAAATCGACTGTTCTCGCTACAGATGACCTCTTCTGTCCAATAGCCACATATATGCAAAATACATTATTCCCTTTCTGATTTATAATAGTATCAATGGCAATTACGGTCTTACCTGTTCCCCTATCACCGATAATCAGCTCTCTCTGCCCTCTTCCTATGGGTATCATGGAATCGATTGCCTTAATGCCTGTCTGGAGAGGTTCCTTTACCGGCTGCCTTGCTACCACACCCGGTGCAGTCTGTTCAACATTTCTGTACTCTTTTGCCTCAATAGGTCCCTTCCCGTCTATTGGATTACCGAGGGCATCCACCACCCTGCCAACAAGGGCCTCACCAACAGGAACCTGGGCAATCCTTGATGTTCTCTTTACTAAATCCCCTTCCTTTATTTTATAGTCCTCCCCGAAAACAACTGCGCCTATATTATCCTCTTCAAGGTTCAAAACCATACCGATAACACCTTCAGAAAATTCAAGCAGTTCCCCTGCCATGGCATTCTCAAGTCCATAGATCCTTGCAATACCATCACCAATAGATATTATTATACCTGTCTCCTGAAGGTTTACCCCTCTCTCAAACCCTGCTATCTTCTGTTCTATAATCCTGCTTATCTCATCTGCCTTAATTTCCATATAGCCTACTCCTTCAAAATATTTTCCTTCAATACTTCTAATTGCCTTTTTACACTCCCATCCATTATAGTACCTTTGACAGCCACCTTTATCCCGCCTATAAGTGTTTTGTCCTCAACCATCCTTAGAACCACTTCCTTTTTCATCTTTTCCTTTAACACATCCTGTATTCTCGCCTTCATACCCTCATCCAGCGGGTATGCTGACCAGATTGTTCCCTTTACCCTTCCCTCTTTCTCATCAACAAGCTCACCATATACATCCCTTACAAGAGGCAGGTAACCCATTCTATTTCTCTCCAGTAACATGCTCAACATATTTACGAGGGGAAGGGATACACCAAGCAGCCTCATTACATCAGCAAGCAATTCCTTTCTCTTTCCCATCTCGAGGAGGGGTAACATAACAGCCTTTCTTAATCTTTCCTCCCCATCAAAAACCTTTAATACCCTATCTATCTCTTTCAGGTATGCCCTATACTTACCATCCTTCTCTCCAACAGCAAATAAGCCCCTGGCATACCTTTTTGCAATGGACTGTCTTATCAATTCAAGCTCCTCAGTTTTTCTATAAACTCCTCGACCATCTTGTCATTGTCACTTCTATTAAACCTTTCCGCTATAAGCTTCTCTGCCCTCTCAACTGTGAGCCTTGCTATCTCTTCCTTTATCTTGCCTTTGGCTTCTCTTATTTCCTGTTCATAGGTAAGCCTTGCCTGTTCCTTAATCTTTAAGGCTAACCCCCTCGCCTCTTCCAGTATCTTCTGTTTTTCCTTTTCAGTCTCCTCAATAACAACCTTTTTAAAGGCATCTATCTCCTCATCAAGCTTTGCAAGCCTGTCCTCGTATTCCTTTTTAAGTGCCTCTGCCTCTTGAAACAACCGCTCTCCCTCTTCGATCCTCTCCTTAACCCCTTTATGCCTGTTCACAAGATAGTTTTTCAAAGGTTTTCCAGCAAATTTTACGACTATTGCTAAGAGTACAGCAAAGTTAAAGAATTTAAATACCCAGGATAACCACGACTCACTACCGACAGTCACTACGGGCTCCTTTTTAAAATCTTCTGTGCAACCCCTGTGGAGAGTTTTTCCACTTCCATCTTCAACGTATCAAAGACCTTTCTGCTCTCCCTATCCACTTCGCCCTTTACCTTTGAAAGTTCTTCTGTGAGTTCCGCTCTTGCCTTTTCAATTATGTGCATTGAGGTACTATGGGCATCTGAGAGAGAGGCGTCTTTCCCTTCAAGTATCGGCCTTCTTCTCTCCATGGCTCCTTCCTCATATGATTTTTCCAATTTATCTGCCTCTTCTTTTATACCTTGTGCCTTCTCAAAGAGGGAGCCTATGGTCTTCTTCCTTTTATTTATTGCTTTGAGAACAGGTTTGAAGAGTAAAAAATTTAATAGTATGAGGAGTATAAGAAAATTGAGAAACTGAATAAGCAGTGTATAGTTGAAATCTATCATTTGCTACTGCCTCTTGGTCAAAAGAATTATTTCACAAAACCTTATTTTTTATCATAAAAAACTTACTTTTGCAATTTTTTATTACTCATTGATAGAAATTAATTCTACTATTCTCTTAAGGTCGTCTTTTGAATAAAATTCTATAATTATCTTACCCTTGTTCTTACGGTAAGTTATGTTTACCTTCGTACCCAATAGGTCCCTTAACGTCTCTTCTACATGTGAAAATCCAGGGCTCTTCTGCTTGTCCTTTTTCTTGACCTCCCTTTCCAGTTCCCTTACAGAGGTGCCTTCCTTCAAAACCTTCTCTACAAACCTTTTCTGCTCCTTTTCATCCTTGAGGGAGATAAGCACCCTCGCATGACCCTGGGTTAATTTGTCCTCAATAATAAGTTTCTTTATCCATTCCGGGAGCTTAAGGAGCCTTATAAAATTCGATATGGAGCTCCTGTCCATGCCAATCCTCTTTGCGAGGTCCTGATGGGTATATCCGAATTCCTCCATAAACCTCTCAAAAACCACCGCTATTTCTACAGGATTTAAATCCTCCCTCTGAAGGTTTTCAACGAGTGCAATCTCAAGCGCCTCCTTCTCGTCTACATCCTTTATAATGGCTGGCACTTCTCTGAGTCCTGCCATTACTGAGGCCTTATACCTTCTCTCTCCTGCGATAATCTCATAACCCTTCTCTTTCTTCTTGAGTAGTATCGGCTGGAGTAGCCCCTTTTCTCTTATCGATGTGGCAAGCTCAATAAGCGTCTCTTCTCTCATTTCAAATCTCGGCTGTGTTGGGCCTGGCACAATCTGGTCTACAGGGATAAGCTTACTTGCCCCTTTCTCTTCAATATCCCTAAGTATCGCAGACAAACCCTTTCCTAACGGATCCTTCTTTAACATTTAGTTTCCTTTACTCAATATTTCTGAAGCAAGCTGGAGGTAGCTTTCCGCCCCCTTTGAACTTATATCATAAAGTATGGCAGGTTTTCCATAGCTTGGTGCCTCACTCAGTTTAACATTTCTCGGTATCACTGTTTTAAAGACACCATCATTAAAACATTTATTGACCTCTTCCCAGACCCTGAACGAGAGGTTGGTCCTACTGTCAAACATGGTGAGAAGTATACCGAGAACCTCAAGCTTCGTGTTTAACCTTTTCTTGATAATATTAATTGTCCTGAGAAGTAATGCGAGGCCTTCAAGGGCAAAATACTCGCACTGTAATGGTATAATTACAAAATCAGATGCTGCAAGGGAGTTTATCGTGAGTAGCCCCAGAGAAGGCGGACAATCTATAAATATATATCTGTATGTATCTTTTAGCCCTTCAAGATGGGTCTTCAGTGTGAACTCCCTCTCCTCCACATCGAGTAGTTCAATCTCTGCCCCTATAAGGTCAGGATGGGATGGAACTATGTCTAAATAGGGTATCTCGGTTTTTCTAATTACCTCTTTTATAGCCTTTTTTCCGATAAGCACATGGTACACATGGTCATAAAGTCCATTGTAGGAGATACCGAAGGCGGATGTTGTATTGCACTGGGAGTCCATATCAATAATGAGGGTTTTTCTCTCAGATATTGCGATGGATGCGGCTACATTGACTGCTGTGGTGGTCTTTCCTACTCCCCCCTTCTGGTTTGCAATGGATATAACCATGACGTTCATTACATTAGCATAAATAGATGGAGTTGTAAAAGATTACTGATACCGGGATACCTCTTTTCTCGAAATACCCCTTCAATTCCAGTCCGGTATTGTGGAAATAACCCTCTTCGAGGTATTGATTAAGCCCTGCCCTGCGATAGACTGACTTCACCTTGTTTGGATAATTCAATCGATCAATGAGCACCTCGTCAACGGCATCCCCTATTTTCTCAACAAGTTTAACCGGGTTCAACGGGAGTATTGGGCCTATAAATGCGTATGTTCTGAGCCCTTCTTTATGAAGTCTTCTTAAGGCCTCCACCCTTGATTGGATAGAGGGAGAATGGGGTTCAAAGAGCCTGCTCATCTTCTCATCATCGGTTGTTATAGAAAGACCAATCTCTATCTCTTCAAATTGTTTAAAGAGCTCTATATCCTTGAGACAGAGAGGGGAGCGGGTCAAGAGATTAACTGGAAACTGATATTCCAGTAGGGCTTCGAGGCATCCCCTTGTTATCCCGTAATGTTTTTCTACTGGCTGATAAGGGTCTGTCACCGTGCCGATAAGAACAGTTCCCCGTTTTGCCCTTCTTAACTGCCTCCTCAGGACCTGGGGTGCATTAATTTTGATGTCTACGAACTCTCCCCATGGCTCACTGTGCCCTGTGAACCTTTTCATGAAGCTCGCATAGCAGTACAGGCAACCGTGTTCGCACCCTACATAGGGGTTGATACAGTAGTCATATCCTTCAATGCGTGTTTTTGTGAGGATTGTTTTTGCAAAAATTTCTCTTCTATTCATCGACAGCATTCCAGATTCGATATAATACCAGTTTTCATTTGACAACAACCAGCCAAAAGCCTATTGCCCAAATCCTTTCTTTTGTGAACATTGCTGCCGGAAGAACTTTTCGTGAGTCGCGACTTCGAGCACGGTTGGGAACCCACTTTGTCACGTCGGCACGTCCCATAAAGGGCAAGTCGCATGTCTGAGGCAAAGCCGAGTTTGCGACTTGAGTGACAACGGGACATATAGTGGGTATACCGCGCGCAGCGGAGCAGCGAGGGAAACAGTGTTCCGGCAGACAATTTTGTTTGGGCAACAACCTGTCAATGGTCAATTATCTTTCCCCGCCCCTTTTCTTTCCATTCTCCTGCAATTACAAAAGGTTGTCAAGGGGTTTTAAGCTTTAAGCGAAACCGTAGACAAGTATATTTAAAACGGCCTATATGGAGGTGGGTACCTTATTCTTGTTTATCAATAAAGGCTTGCCAGCTTGTGAGCCCGATTACACCCGTGGGAAGACTCGCAGATGAGAATTAGGGATTATCAGTTCAAAGACTGAATAAATCTCTCGGCATCTTTCTTACTTAAAATCCGGAGAATAACAACCTGCTGCTTATCAATCACATAAAATACACG
>JAPLKF010000050.1 GCA_026388215.1 Pseudomonadota bacterium
ATTATAAAACGCGGAAGGTCTACACCTCTCGACCCTGCCCTCCCAATTGATGCAAGGGACATTGTGTCGAGAATAATTATGGATGCTACCGTTCCATATGAATGGAAAAGAAAACCTACTGAGATTTTCCTTGACGAAGAAATGGTGAAAAAGGTTCAGGCCCGCTGGAAAGAATATGGATTAGAAGGCTGAAAAAACGAGGGGATAGGGTATAGGGTATAAGAAGCAGCGATTCTTGATTGCTAAACCCTGTTCCCTAAAATACTAAGGGGGAAGTATGAGACCAATAAGGTATACCGATGGAATGATAAATGAGTTTAAAAGGGATGGATACTGGACTGATGAGGTTTTTTATGATTTCTGGGCAAGGAATGCAAAAAAGTTTGGAAAGAGAGAGGCCCTTGTTGATTCAAAGTATCGTGTAACCTGGGCTGAGGCAAAAAAGCTTATAGATAGCCTTGCATTAGCATGGGTGGAGATGGGCATTCCAAAGGATGCAAGGATTATCATACAGGCACCCAACAGTGTCTATGGTTTTCTCGCCCGTATTGCCTGTGAAAGGGCAGGGCTTATTTCGCTTACCGTCTATCCTTACTTGAGGGAAAAAGAACTTGAATATATGCTTGAGAGGACAGAGGCCCATGCAGTCTGTATCCCTCGAATTTATCGTAACTTTAATTATCTTGACATGTACACGGATCTTAAGGGCAAATCAAAAAATCTTAAATATTTTTTTCTTTTTGATGAAGAGGTTCCAGAAGGGGCACCTGAAGGGAGCTTTTCACTCGTAAAACTGGCTCATAAACAGGCTGCTCGATCAAAGCTTCATCTTCTTGATGAGAGAAGATTTAGCTCTACCGGAGATGTAGGGCTTCTTACGAGTACAACAGGTACCACAGGTCTTCCAAAACTCGTGGAGTGGCCAATCGCATCAAGGGTTTGCACCTTAAAGGCAAGGGTAGATATATGGAAACTGACAAAGGATGATATTACACTTGCCATTGCTCCTCATGCAGGTGGTGCAGCAGGAAGCCTCACGTATTTTGCAGCACCTTTTGCAGGTGCAAAGACTGTTTTAATGGAGGAGTTTAACCCGGAAGGCGCCCTTGCCCTTATAGAGAAGGAAAAGGTCACTGCCATAGGGGTTGTACCAACACATCTGGTGAGGATGCTTGAAGCAGATGAAACAAAGTATGATTTGAGTTCTCTGAGGTTCATTCGTTCCGCAGGAGGGTACCTCCCCCCGCAGGTTGCAGAAGAAGCAGAAAAAAGATTTAAAGCAATTATCACGAGCGACCTTGGAACCCAGGATGTAGGTTCAGTTTCCGGGTGCACCATAGATGATCCTGAAGAAGTAAGAAGAAGGACGGTAGGGAAGATGCTACCCGGTAATAAGGTCAGACTGCTGGATGATGAAGGAAAAGAGGTATCTGAAGGAGAACCTGGACAATTATGGTTCAGAGGACCTCATGCCCCTGCAGGATACTACCGTGACCCTGAAGCAACTGCACCTGTTTTTAATAATGATGGATGGACCACTACGGGTGATATCGTGAAGTCAGAGGATGATTTTCTCTGGATTATGGGAAGGGCAAAGGATATGATTATAAGGGGTGGACAGAATATATACCCTGCAGAGATAGAAGGGATTCTTAATGAACACCCTAAGATTGCGAATGTTGCAATAATTGGGTATCCGGATGTAGAGATGGGGGAGCGTAGCTGCGCTTATGTAGTCCCCGAGGCAGGTGAAACCCTTACAAAAGATGAGATGATCACATTTCTAAAAGAGAAGAAGATGGCTGCATACAAACTGCCTGAAAGGCTTGAAATATTGGATGCTTTACCCGTTGTTGGGGATTCGGGCAAGGTGGATAAAAAGGTGCTCAAGGCAGAACTTGAAAAGAAGGTGGCTGAGGGGAAATAATGAAGACGATCCTGATTATTTCTACCCTCGATACAAAAGGTGTGGAGACAATTTATTTAAGAGATAAGATTAAAGAACTCGGGAAAATACCTGTTATTATTGATATTTCTATGAGGTTAGCTGAGGGCATGAGTGCTGATATTTCACCCAGCAAAGTAGCAGAGGCAGGGGGGAGTAGTTTTGAGGAGATCCTTGCATCCCGTGAAAGGGCAAAAAATACCGCAATTATGACAAAAGGCGCAGCGATACTTGCACTTAATATGTGGAAAGAGGGGAAGCTTGACGGAATCATCGGTATTGGTGGTTCTACAGGCTCTCTCATGGCAACAGACGTAATGAGAGCACTTCCGTTCGGAGTTCCCAAGGTTATGATATCTTCAACAGCAGCCTTACCCGGTATGTCTACCAGATATATCGATACAGGTGACATAGCACTTATACATTCTGTTGTAGAAATATCGGGGCTGAGTGATGTTCTTAAAAATGTTATAGACAGGGGAGCTTATGCGATATGTGGAATGGCAGAGGTAGTGGGTCTTAAAACAAAAAAAGGAAAGGGGAAGAAAAAGGCTATTGCCCTTACCATGTTGGGGCCTTGTGAGAAATGTGCAAGCACTGTAAGGGAGATGCTCGAGAAAAGTGGGTATCAGGTTATAGGTTTTTCTGCAGCAGGGATAGGGGACAGGGCAATGGAGGCGATGATCGAGCAAGGGTTTTTTGATGGAGTAATCGACCTTGCCCCCGGGGCTGTTATTGAGCATATAGTAGGCGGGATGAGAGATGCCGGGCCTAACAGGCTGGAGGCAGCGGGAAAGGCAGGTATCCCTCAGATTGTTTCTACGTGCGGTGTAAATCATATTACACCCCCGAAGTCTAAGTATACAGATGACCATAAAATGCGTAGAAAATATAACCTTGATAAATTTCGTACCTGGCTTAGGGCATCCCCTGAGGAACTTAAAATGGCAGCAAATGTCTTTGCTGAAAAGTTGAATAAGTCAGAAGCACCTGTAAAAGCGATAATTCCTCTGAAGGGCTGGTCATCTGTTGATACACCTGGGAGCATAACGCATGATCCAGAGGAAGACAGGATATTTATAAAGGAATTAAGAAAAGGTCTAAAGCCTGAATATGAAATTATAGAGGTAGACGCCAATATGGAAGAGCCTCAATTCGCACAGGCAATTGTAAATGCAAGTTTGGAATTGTTTAAGTAAATTCAAGAAAAGAGTAT
>JAPLKF010000051.1 GCA_026388215.1 Pseudomonadota bacterium
TCTGTTTATCTGTACCTCACCTTTGTCATCAACCCATGGAACCCTGAACATTATTACCCTATCGGGTTCGACTATTCTTTCATATATCTTTGCCTTCACAAATTCAGGGTGCCTCTTTACTGTAGGCACAAGGGTTTCCAATACCTCTCTTACCGCTTGATGAAATTCGGGTTGATCAGGGTCTCTCTGTTTCACCTTTTCAATAATTTCACTGATAACGGATAACATAACCATACCTCCTCAATTTAATATAACAGAATTTCTGTCACTCTCTTATGCTGTATACAATCGATTACAAAAACCCAATGATGATATTGGATAAAGCAATCGGCTACCTATTACCGTATAATATAATATCTTATTAAATAAAATTCAATATTTTTCTAAAAATATTTTAAATTTTTATTTCTAAATTGATTTTGTTTTTATATTAGATAGCATAACATGTTACGAATCTAAAAAGATGAATAAACAGGATGCAATAAGGTGTATTGCCTTTTCCTAACATTCACCAAGCCCTTCTGTACAAGACTCTTTAACATCCTTGACACGGTCTCTCTGGAACAGCCGCAAGAGCTCGCTATTTCAACCTGTGCAGGCCCTTTTTCTATAACCATGTAATCCTTTACCCTGACCCCTGATTTTTCACCAACATCTATAAGGTATTTCAAGATCCTGTTTTCAACACTAAGAAAGGCAAGCCCTTTTATCCTTTCGTCTGCAGCCCTCAGTCTCCTTGATAAAGTCCTCAAAATGCTCACTGTAATCGGTGGATTTTCCATAAGCAGTTTAATAAAGTCATTCCTTTTTATTACCAGAAATTCAGAATCCTCAATCGTTATAACATTCGCAGACCTTGGTAACTCATCAATAAGAGAAAGCTCGCCAAAAAAGGCACCTTTTCCAATAATGTCTAAAATATACTCCTTACCACTCTCATCATATAGGGAAACCTTCACATTCCCTTTCAAGACAACGTATAAAGAATCTCCCTTCTCGCCCTCCTGAAATACTAAGTGGCCCTTCTGGTAGTCCTTTATATACAATATTCTTGAAATTACCTCTAATTCATCATCCTTTAATGTGGAAAAAAGGTTAACGTTTTTTATATTCTCTATATATCTTTTCATAACCACTCACCTATTATTTTAATTATCTAATATATCTTTTATATCTTTCAGGGCAGCCATTATTTTATCGCCAGGTATACCGCCCTGTGCTATTTGCGCTCCTCCACCACCCTTCCCCGCATATCTATCTGTTAACCTTTTGATAATTTTGCCTGCATTATACAAATTTTGCAAGTCCCGGCTAACCGCCACGACAATCATGCCTTTTGCATCTTCCCTCGAGCCCACCATAGCAATACAACTCTTCACTTTATTCCTTATAATGTCTGTAACCTTTCTTAAATCTTCAGTCTTTGCATCTGGCACATACATGGAGACAACCTTTGCCCCATTTTTCTCGTATGCACCTTTGATCGTCTCATCAACCTTATAAAATATTATCTCCTCTTTTAATCTTTCTATCTCTTTTCCCTTTGCCTCCAATTCTCCAATGATTCCTTCTACCCTTTCCTGAACCCTGTCTACCTCTGTGTTTGATGCTTTTGAAATCGCATTTATAATACCCTCTATCTTTCTCTTATAAAGAACAGCTCCTTTCCCTGTAACAGCCTCTATCCTTCTCACCCCGTAAGCAAGGGAGCCTTCACTCACGATATAGAAACTGCCTATTTCGCCTGTATTTCTTACATGGGTTCCACCGCAGAGCTCTGTACTGAAATCCCCTATTTTAAGGACCCTTACCCTGTCTCCATATTTTTCCTCAAATAGTGCTATTGCCCCTTCCTTCAGGGCATCATCTCTGCTTTTTTCTTCAGTAACTACATCAAAACATTCCAGAATCTTTTCATTCACTATGTCTTCAACCTTTGTAATCTCTACATCATTTAGGCCCTGGAAATGGGTAAAATCAAACCTTAATCGATCCTTTTCTACAAGGGAACCAGACTGCTTTACGTGTTCTCCTAACACCTTCCGGAGGGCAAAATGGAGTAAATGTGTGGCGGTATGGTTTCTCGATACACCCTTTCTTCTATCCTTATCAACAATCAGATGGGCCTTCTCCCCCCTTTTTAAAATGCCTCCCTCAACCTTCACCCTGTGGGAAAATAGGTCCTCCTTCACCTTCACCACTTCAATAACCCTCGCCTTTCCAGAAAGAGTGGTTGCGAAACCTTCATCACCTACCTGACCACCGCTTTCTGCATAAAACGGTGTATTGTCAAAAAAAAGCTCACCTTCCTCCCCCTCCTTTATCGCCTCCACAATGCGTTCATTCTTTACCAGGCTGAGTATAGTTGCGTTCGATGCAAGCATTTGGTATCCAACAAAAACATTTTTTATACCACCCCTTACTACGGCTACATGGCCTTCACCCCATGCTTCACCCTTAATCTTTGAGGCAGTCCGTGACCTCACCTTCTGGTCTTTTAATGCATTTTCAAAACCATTTACATCCACAAAAATGCCATCCTCCTCTGCCATCTCCATAGTAATATCGAGAGGAAACCCATATGTATCATACAGCTTATACACAAGGTCACCTGGTATTTTGTTTTCCCCTTTTGATTTTATTTCTTTTTCTATCTCCTCATATAACCTCATCCCTATGTTCAAGGTCTCTACAAATCTCTCTTCTTCACCTTTTATCACACGGACTATGTATGGATGATTATTTTTAACATCAGGGTAAACATCCTCCATCACATCAACAACGGTTTTGGATAAATCATACAGAAATTCCTTTTCAATACCTATTTTCTTACCGTATCTCAAAGCCCTTCTTATTATCCTTCTTAAGACATAACCTCTCCCCTCTTTTGAAGGTAAAACACCGTCGTTTATTATAAAGGTCGCGCCCCTCACGTGATCTACTATTACCCTCATAGCAATATCTATCTTTTTATCTTCTCCGTATATGCATCGAGAAACATCCTCTAACCTCCTTAAGATCGGGCTAAAGAGGTCAGTTCCATAATTGCCTATCTTTCCCTGCGATAGAGAGGCAACCCTTTCAAGCCCCATGCCAGTATCTATGGAAGGACGCGGTAACTTCTTCATCTGTCCATCTCTTGTCCTCTCAAACTCCATAAATACAAGATTCCATAGCTCCAGGAATCTATCGCAATCACAGCCGACTTTGCATGTGGATAATCCACAACCTACGCCTTCCCCCAGATCATAAATGATTTCAGAACATGGGCCACATGGTCCCTCATCTCCCATAGACCAAAAATTGTCTTTTTCGCCAAGTTTTACAATCCTATCCTCTTTGATACCTATGCTTCTCCATATGGCCTCTGCATCCACATCATCTTTGTAAACTGTTATCCACATTTTACTCTTATCCAGCATGAGGACATCCGTCAGAAACTCCCATGCATAGGCTATGGCCTCTTTTTTGAAATAATTCCCGAAAGAAAAGTTGCCAAGCATCTCAAAAAATGTATGATGCCTGAGGGTCTTTCCAATGTTTTCAAGATCATTATGCTTGCCCCCTGCCCTCAAACACTTCTGACATGATGCTGCCCTCACATAATCCCTTTTTTCAATTCCAAGAAACACATTCTTGAACTGTACCATCCCTGCATTGACAAAAAGCAATGTGGGGTCCTTTTCAGGTACCAGAGAAGAACTTGGTACTACTGTATGGTCGTAACTGGAAAAGAAATCTAAAAATTTCTTCCTTATCTCACGTGATGTCACTACTCTGCCTTCTTTGACCTGTAATCTGCAAGTATTTTAGCTTCAATCTCTTTTGCAATTTCCTCATGTTTTTTAAGAAAGTCTTTCGCATTCTCCCTTCCCTGGCCTATCCTCGTTTCACCATAGGAATACCATGTGCCCGTCTTTTCTATTATTCCCATATCTGCTCCTAAATCTACTAAGTCCCCCTCTTTTGAGATGCCTTCACCAAATATTATATCAAACTCTGCCTCCTTAAAGGGTGGTGCAAGTTTGTTCTTCACCACCTTAACCCTCGTCCTGTTTCCAACTACTTCCTGTCCATCTTTAATCGATGCCACCCTCCTTATGTCAAGCCTGACAGAAGCGTAGAACTTCAACGCATTTCCACCTGTTGTGGTCTCCGGATTTCCAAACATCACCCCTATCTTATACCTGATCTGATTGATAAATATTACTGTAGTCATCGACTTGCTAATTGCTGCGGTAAGTTTTCTCAGTGCCTGCGACATGAGCCGTGCCTGTAATCCCATGTGGGCATCACCCATGTCTCCCTCAATCTCAGCCCTTGGAACGAGTGCTGCCACAGAATCTATAACAACAATATCCACCGCACTGCTTCTCACGAGAATCTCGGTAATCTCAAGGGCCTGCTCGCCTGTATCAGGTTGAGAGATTAGTAAGTCATCTGTGTTAATACCAATTCTCCGTGCATATTTTACGTCCAGTGCATGTTCCGCATCGATAAAGGAAGCTACTCCACCCTGTTTTTGGATTTCACTGACAATCTCTAATGCCAGTGTTGTCTTGCCGGATGCCTCTGGACCAAAAATCTCCACCACCCTGCCCCTTGGTAAACCACCTATCCCGAGGGCAAGGTCCAGGGCAAGAGAGCCTGTTGATACTACGGGAACTTCCTCCAACGGCCCCTCACCCAATTTCATAATTGAACCCTTCCCAAAGAGCCTTTCGATTTGAGTTACTGCCATGTCTATAGCCTTTGTCTTGCTATTATCCTCTTTCGCCATCTTTACCTCCAAGTTTAATCTCCCACACAGGGGTATATATTGCTCCTTCCTTTGTAAGCGTGCTTTTAAAAAGCACAAGCTTCTCTATAATGAATGTTTTCTCTTCCATTTCAATGATATCTCTATCCAGTAAAGGCATCGGTATCTTTCTTCTCCCAAGGGTAATATGCGGTGAGAACTCCCTTCTTTCCTTTTCAATACCCAGCGTTGAAAGACCCCTTTCTATATCATTGAATATCATTTTTATATTGTCAACCCCCTTTTCTAATGTTATCACAATAACCCTTGCCCTCCTTTTGTCCGGAAAGGCACTAAGCCCTTTTGTTGTCGCAACAAAAGGGCTATATTTCTTTTCAAGCATTGAGACGGCCTCTTTTATCTTCCAGGCCCTTGCCTCTTCAATTTCAACAAAAAACTTGAGTGTAATGTGTTGTCCCTCCTCATTTACCCATTTCACCCCGTCAACCTTCGTTGCCATAGTTTTTATGATGGTTTTAAGATATTGCTTAATATCGTCGGGAATCTCAATCGCTAAAAATGCCCTCATTTTACCCTGCCCTCTAAGTAATCAAGGACGAATGTTAACGCTGCATCAGAAGTCTGCTTCTTTATCTCCTGTCTGTCACCGTTGAATAAAAAATACCGCACAAAAGTTCCAACGCTACATGAGATACCAATATAAACCGTTCCGACAGGTTTTTCAATCGTACCTCCAGTGGGTCCTGCAATACCGGTCACGGAGAGACCTATATCCACGCCGGTTGCCTTTTTTGCCCCTTCCGCCATCAGCCGTGCCGTATCGAGGCTCACAGCCCCTTTTTTAGCAATGATCTCTTCTGGAACACCGAGAAAGAGTGTCTTTGAACGGTTGCTGTATGTTATGAAGCCCGCCTCAAAGTAGTCCGATGCACCGCTTATATTCGTAATCCTGTTTGCTATAAGTCCGCCGGTACAGGATTCGGCAATGGCAATCTTCAGGCCTCTTTCCTTCAGTAGTTTGCCTATTTGCTCCTCCAATACCATAATAAGACTCCATTAAAGGATGGCCGAGCCTTCAGACTGCTGTAAATATTCTCAGTGCAAGGTATCCCAGCCATATAAAACAGTTTGCAAATAAACCGGCAAGGACATCATCGGCAACGACGCCATAACCCCTTTTCAAACGCTCAATGCGCTTTATCGGATACGGCTTTATTATATCAAAAATCCTGAAGAGTATGAAACCGCTAATAATATTTAAAAGGGTTGGCTTGTGCCCTGCCATTGCAATAAACATCCCTGCAAGCTCATCAATAACTATATACGACGGGTCTTCGCCGTCATATTTGAGAAAATTTATACAGATAATTGAGCATACGGCAAAGGCACAGACAAAAAACAGATTGCCGCTCATTGTAGAAAAAGGGAATAAATATATAATGATACATCCGAAGATTGATGCGTATGTCCCCGGCGCTCCGGGCAGATACCCCATAAAACCACAGGTAACGATAAAAAGGAGACATCTGTTTGCCAATCTGGATATCACTGGTCTATCGTTCACAGTTCTCAATTTATTGTCCTGTCCCACACATAGCCTGACGGACATGTATATTTATTATAACACGCAATCCATGCCGGAAGCCATTTTTTCCATCAGTCGGTTCGAAATTCTTACCCTTTTTACTGATGTGAAGAACAAACAGCGTTCCGGCATCTTCAACAAAAAAGCCCTCGAAGGTTTGCCTTCGAGGGCTTGAATCTGCTGATTTGTATCTTACTGTCTACCCTTTACAATCTCATCAACAATTGAAGGATCGGCAAGTGTCGTGGTATCGCCATGGTCAATATCACCTGATGCGACCTTTCTTAAGATTCTTCTCATGATTTTGCCTGACCTTGTCTTTGGAAGTCCAGGCGGAAACTGGATCTTGCCAGGAGATGCGATTGGTCCAATCTCCTTTCTCACGTGAGCAACAAGCTGTTTTTTAAGGTCATCGCTTCCTGTAAGGCCAACTTTAAGTATTACGTATGCGTAAAGGTCTTCACCCTTAATGTCGTGCGGGAATCCAACTACTGCTGCTTCTGCAACTGCTGGATGGGAAACAAGTGCGCTTTCAACCTCTGCAGTACCAATCCTGTGACCGGATACGTTCACAACGTCGTCAACACGGCCCATCAACCAGTAATAGCCATCCTCATCCTTCCTTGCACCGTCACCTGCCATATAGAAGTTAGAACTGACCCTTACTTTCCCTGAACCAGCTTGGTTATTTCCACGACAATTTCAGGATTTGCCAGTGTCATAACATCGCCTACATCTGTGTTGTTAGAAATGGCGCCAAGTACGCGACGCATAATCTTTCCTGACCTGGTCTTGGGCATGTCAGACACGATCCAGACCTTTCTCGGCCTTGCAATCGCTCCGATTTCCGTAACTACCGCATTTTGAATCTTCTTGGCAAGCTCATCGCTTGGAGTATATCCAGGTTTTAAGGCAACATACAGATCAGGCTCTTTTCCTTTCACTTCGTGTTTCACCGGAACAACGGCTGCCTCTGCTACCTCTGCAACGGTCAGAGCGGCTGATTCAATTTCCTTGGTTCCAAGCCTGTGTCCTGAAACATTGATAACATCGTCAATTCTACCGAGAATACGGGCATATCCATCGGCAGCCACAACTGCAGCGTCACCTGTCAGGTATGGCCAGTCTTGCCACCTTTTGCTGTTTGGATCTTTACAGTATTTTTCATAATACTCTCTGACGTAACGGTCACGGTCTCTCCAGATGGTCTGGAAGCTGCCAGGCCATGGGTTCTGGATGCAAATATTTCCTGCTTTTCCACTGCCATCAGGGACAACGTTACCATCGTTATCATAAACGATAGGGT
>JAPLKF010000052.1 GCA_026388215.1 Pseudomonadota bacterium
ACCTTCACACAAACCCCCTTTTGCTTTAGATGAATTCAGCCTTCTTCACAATCAAAATTCCAAAAAACATCTGTTCCTCCCTTATCCTCCTTTATTACCCTTAAATTGTACTATCATCATGGTAATATCGTCTGATTGGGGAACCTCGTGAGAAAATTGTGTAATCTCACCCATTATACACTCAATGACTTTAAGAATCGATTCTCCTCTGCATTTTAATATCTCATTTTTCAGGCGTTCTTCTGAAAAGAGTTCGTTTTTCCCATTCATCGCTTCTGTAACGCCATCGGTATAAAGGAAAATGGAATCACCTGGTTGCAAAGTAATGCTCTCCGTTGTATATGTTGCATCATCCATGACGCCTATCACGAGCTCTCCTTTCCCCTCAATAAAGGCTATATCACCCTTATCTCTTATAAGTAAAGGTGGGTTGTGTCCTCCATTGGTATAGAGTATTTCTCCTGTTATGGTATTAAGGATACCGCAGAAAACGGTTACAAACATATTCAGGTCATTCCCTATACACAGATCCTCATTCACCCTGGAAATAATTTTATCCGATGTAAGCCCAGAAGTAGCCTTTGCCTTTATAAGGGTTTTTGTCAGAGTCATAAACAGGGCTGCAGGCACCCCCTTGCCTGAAACATCGGCAATGACAAAACAGAGATGTTTATCATCTATGAAGAAAAAGTCATAGAAGTCTCCTCCTACTTCCCTCGCAGGCTTTATCATCGCGTATATGTCAAATTCATCCCTGTCAGGGAATGGGGGAAACCTTTTCTGCAGGATGCCCATCTGGATATCGTGGGCAATCTTGAGCTCGCTCTCTATCCGTTCTTTAGAGGCTGTAGCCTCTGTGAGTTCTTTAATATATTCCTTTAATGATGCCTTCATGTAGTTGAATGCTTCTGAAAGCCTTCCCACTTCATCTCGTGTTTTAACTAACGGTAGTTCGATATCAAGATTCCCGGCCCCGATATGTTCCGTTGCCTTTGCCATTCCCCTCAAGGGTTCTGTAATCGACCTGGCGATAAATACCACCGCGATGGAAAGGAGAAAGAGCCCAAAAATCCCGAGGAAAATAACTATTTTATTCAGATTTGTAATATCCTCTACCATTTCATCCTGGGGGAAAAGGACAGCAAGGGACCAGCCGCTTGAAGGGATTGGAACAAAGTACATCCAGCAGAGTTTGCCAGTGGTAATACTTTTAAACGGGACGAGCCCGGATTCACCATGAATCATTTTTCTTCCTATCTCCCTGAGATGAGTATCATTCCGTGCTTCTGCAATGCTGAAGATAGTCTCATTCATTATCAAGTCTTTCAATGGATGGGTCACAATCGTGCCATTTTTTGAAATCAGGAAACCGTACCCTGTTTTGAGAACCTTTATCGAGGAGACAATATTTCTCAACTGTTCGAGGGATACATCCACAACTACAATCCCCTTGAATTGCCTCTTCCCATCAACCTTTTTGTAAAAAGGCACTGAATACGATGACATGATAATGCCCCCACCTTCGCCAAAGTATGGCTCTATCCACTGGGGACGTTTAAGTTCTTTTGGAATTTGATACCAGTCGGAGTAAAGATAATTGTAATATTTATCAATAGATTTAAATTCTATCCACTGATTGGGTTTATAAAAATAGGGGGCAAAATATTGCGATGTTTTCTTGAAAGCATAAGGCTCAAAGGCAATGGCAGCACCATATATCTCTTCGTTTTTTTCTACTACTGTGTAAATTAGCTGAACTAACTCTTTCTCATTGTAGGAGCTGTTCTCTAAAAAGTAGGCTATATTTTCAGGGACCTTCTGTGTTGCACGAAGTACAGTTTCAATCTTGTTCATCGCATTTGTTACGATAGTACGTGCATTTTCCTCTACATTTTTTTCAATCGTTTTGCGGGAAACATAGTAATTGTAACCAAAGATGAGCGTGAAGATAATGGCACTGCTTAAAGTAAAAAAAAGGACAAGCTTGAATGCAATACCTCTATTTTTCAACATACTTTACGCATTCTCCATAGAAGGATTTGAAGTCAGGAATATTTTTTATGAGACCACCCTCTTTGAGTGTATTCGAGACCCTCATAAAATCTTCCAGCCTGAGCGCTCCAACAGGTGTTCTATCCTTATCTACGGGAAGCACCAGATCTTTCATCCTCCTGAGCATCCATCTCTGATGGACCTTATTTGCAGGAACATTTGCCTTAGACATATATTTCAAAACAATATCCAGTGCTTCTTCAGGTTGTGAAAACGCATAAAGCCAGCCCTCAATAGAAGCCTTCACGAAGGCGCATGACAATGCCGGATCCCTTTTGAATGTCTTTTCAAGGGTATAGATACCATCTTCAGGAAAGTTCAGCCCATGCTCATGAAAGAAAAAGGTGGTCAATTCATCAGGATTGAGCCCGGCATTGAGGATAGTGTGATACTCGTTGTACCACATTGCTGATGCCACATCAACACCATCCCTGAGAAATAGATTCACCGAATATGACTGCGGAATAACCTTAACCTTGAGCTTATATTTCCTAAAAAATGCTGTGGGTTGTATCTTAAAATCTTCACCCCAGATTCCTACTTTCTTATTGTCTATATCCTCGGGTCTATTGATGCCTCTTGCTTTTTTCGCTATTAGCATCAAGGCGGAACGCTGTATAATCTGTGCAATATTCACCAGTTTTAATCCCTGAGAACGTTTCTGTATGGCAGTGGATAACCACATGGTTGCAAAGTCCACTTCCCCTTTCTCGAGAAACTCTGCTGAAGGACTGCTTGGACCTCCAGGGAGTATATTAAGGTTGATACCGTATTTTTTGTATATCCCTTTTTCGTATGCGACGTAGTATCCTGCAAACTGCGCCTGGGGGCTCCATTGAGGTATAAAAAAAACATTTTTGAGTGTCTCCTCAGCCCGTGCACAAGGCAGAAAAAGAGAGGCTACAAAAAGAAAAAGAGAGAGGATAATATTCATCAGCATAAGGTAATATTGTGAAGACCTGTAAATTCTACATTAATCAACATCAAAAAATAAAGGTTTTGTTCTTCCTTTTAAAAATAACCTGACCATGAAATGAACTACCCCAAGGCAAGCCTCTGGGTATCGAAGGCAGTATCGAGGCAAGACCCCTTATACGAAGCAAGCTTCGGGGAATGGACCCGAGGGGCATTCAAAGATTTTCCAGCAAAAATAGTATAAAATGATTGATTTAAAAGGAAATTCCAGGGATAATAAAATCGTGGGTGTAGATACAACACAGGATTCCAAATATTAAGCAGGAGGAGAATAATCGCCATGAACAAACAGGACATGATAAAAAAGATTAAAGCGAAAATTAGAGAGGACAAGATTTCATGTAAACAGGCACTAAAGATAGCAGAAGAAGAGGGTATTCCTCCAAAGATTCTGGGCGAAATCCTGAATGAAGAAAAGATTAAGATAATCCATTGTCAATTGGCTTGCTTTCCTTAACTCTTCGCTCAATCGCCAGGCATTATAGATGGGTTTAGGCCAGCTCTCACAGGACCCCAATTGCTTACTGTAAGTGAGGTTCCCACATTTTAGCGGTTTTCATGATGTAGTCGGGGGGAAGGCTCTTCACAATCTCGTTGTGACCTGGTAAAAGTATATCCACATCCAATTTTGCAAGACGCAAAAGTGACTTCTTAAGTTCATTCGCATCAGCCCCGAAAAGGTCAAAACGTCCAATAGCATAATCTGCATAGACTACATCACCAGGGATAAGGATTTTTGCGGCACGATTGTAGAGAGCAATGCCACCCATGGAATGCCCCGGTATATGGATTACTTCCCAGGTCATACCACCTATATCCATCGTCTCTTTACCTTGAAGCTTCTTATCTACCTTAAATTTAAATGCACCGGGTTTAAAACCATACTGCGTCTGACACATCCCCTGGAACATATCCATACCATAGACCGCCCTTTCATCTCCTTTCTCCAGCAGGTCTGCTTCCAGTATATGCACCCAGAGCTCAGCCTCTGGAATCTCCTTTTTCACTTCAGAGAGACAACCAATGTGGTCAAAGTGGGTATGGGTCATGATAATCCTTTTTATAGCTGAAAGTTCAATCCCCATTTTCAGGATGGACTGGATTTTATAACTACCCTTCCCTGTTAAACCCACATCAACGATGGAAAGATCCCCTGATTGCGGTTTACCGATCACATACACATGGGAGTCAGGGACAAATTCATCCTGCCCCTGAATAAAATATACACCCTCACTCACCTTTGGCATACATTACTCCTTTATAGACAGAATGACCAATAACCAATCTCGCTTTCGGCGGGACCAGGCTCCAGATAATTACAAATACACGATGAAAGAACGTAAAATCTTTATTGTTAAATCGAGTTTGCAAATTGGGAATTGGGAATTGGTTATTGCACACCACTTTCTACCTTATTCCTTTCCAGATTTCCCTGTAAGCCACTTATTAAGCCTGTCAAAATAAACATAAAACACAGGTGTTACATAGAGGGTCATGAGCTGTGAAAAGAGGAGCCCACCAACAACTGCAAGACCCATAGGCTGACGTGCATCACCTCCAGCACGGAAACGGATCATACAGGCCCGATGAATCGATTCCTCAGAACCGACGTTTTTCTGTCTCTCTTCCTCAACGGCAAAATCGACCATCATGATGCCATTCTTTTTCACGATGCCAACAAGAAGGATGATACCCACCATGCCGTACATGTCGAGATCTCTCCCGAAGATTATGAGCGTCAGAATGGCCCCGAATCCGGCAAGGGGCAGGGCGGTGAGTATTGTAATGGGATGGATGAAACTTTCATATAAGATACCGAGAACCATATAGATTACAAGGATAGTGATAAAAAGCAGAAAACCCATGCTCGCAAACGATTTCTGGAACTCCTGGGCAGAACCCTGGAAGGTATACGATATGCTTTGTGGAAGGTTAATATCCCGGGCTATTTTTTTTACCGCATCGACGGCGTTACCTATGGAATAGCCGGGCTTCAAATTAAAATTAACGGTGGCAGAATTGAGCTGCCCCACATGGTTGACGCTCGTAGGGCCCGTGGTTTCCTCGATACGGGCAACGGTACTCAGAGGAACCACTTTGCCGCTATTGGACTGAATATAAAGATAGGAGAGGGCATTTGGGTCTTGTTTGAATTGGGGCTGTACCTCCAGGATAACATTGTAGTCATTGAGCGAACCATATATGGTTGAAACTTTTCGTGAAGCAAAGGCGGAAAAGAACACATCCTGAACCTGGCCAAGACTCAAACCAAGGGTAGAGGCCTTATCTCTGTCGACATGGATCATCGCCTTGGGGCTATTGAGTGCCACGTCCGTATTGACATCCACAATCCCAGGAACGGCTTTCATCTTATTTTCAAGAATTTCTGAATATTTATATAATTCGTCAAGATTGGAACCCTGTATACTCAACTGGTATTCCGCCGTTGAATGGCCTGCCCCTATCTGGATGGGAGGCGGATTCTGTAGAAATACCATGAGTCCGGGGATACTGTTCATTTTCGGTCTTAGCCCTGTTATAATCTCATCGATAGACCGCTTGCGCTCCGACATCTTCTTTGCCATACCAAATAAGATTCCGGTGCTGTATGTATCCAAACCTGCTATAGATATGAACTCTGTCATATCAGGATCATCTATGAAGATCTTATTTGCAGCCTCCTGATGCTTTACCATATCGTCGAAGGAGATCCTGTCCGCTGCGCGCGTGGAAGCTATTAAGAAACTCTGGTCCTGAGCCGGCAAAAATCCTTTTGGTATTTTCCAGATAAGGTACCCTGTCATTAACAAAACCATAACAATGAAGATAAGGATAAAACCACGGCGCTTGAGAACCCATGTCAGGGTCCTCCCATAAAAGGCAAGACCCGCATTGAAGATACCTTCGGAAATCGTGTAGAATCTTCCCTCTTTCTTTTCCGAAAACCCCTTTAAGATGCGGCTGCAGAGCATCGGTGTCAGGGTAATAGATATAAAGCCTGAAAGGAGTATGGCAATAGCGATGCTGACCGCGAATTCGCGGAAAAGTCTTCCGACGATACCCGGCATAAAGAGTATGGGGATAAAGACCACCACGAGGGAGATGGTCATAGAAAGGATCGTAAAGCCTATTTCCTTTGAGCCCTTGAGCGATGCTTCCATGGCGCTTTCACCCATCTCCATGCGGCGAACAATGTTTTCCAGCATAACGATGGCATCGTCAACAACAAGCCCCACAGCAAGGACCAGAGCCATGAGAGAGAGGTTATTCATACTGTAACCTAATATACTCATGCCCGCAAAGGTCGCAATGATCGAGAGGGGAATGGCAATATTCGGTATGATCGTTGACTTCACAGACCTCAAAAAAAGGAATATGACAATGAGGACGATAAAGATCGTAAGGAGCAAGGTAAACTGCACGTCATGGATGGAGTCCCCTATGTAATCGGATGCATCATATAGTACCCGCCACTCTATGGAATCGGGTATCATGGCCATCAGTCTGGGAGTAATCCCTCTGATACCGCTTGAGACTTTAACTGCGTTGGCTCCGGGCTGTTTCTTGATTGCAAGGATGATAGCCCTTTGAAGCTTCTTTTTTGTGCCATACCATGCAGCAAACTGCTTGTCTTTTTCAACACCATCAATGGCATCACCGATATCACGTACCCGTACTGGATTTCCATTCTCATAGGCCACAATCACTGACCGGTACTGGTTTGCTACCATTAACTGACCGTTGGAATCTACTGTAAAAGCCTGAAAACTCCCGTCCAAAGTTCCTCCGGGAAGGTTCACATTGGCTTTCTGTATAGCCTTTTCCACGTCATTAATCCCAATACCTCTGTTAGCCAGCAACTTTGGGTTTACCTGCACGCGGACTGCAAATTTTTGCCCGTAGACGAGAACCTGGGCCACCCCCTCTACGGTGGAGAAATTCTGAGCAAGAAAGTTCTCGGCGTATTCGTTGAGTTGCGTGAGAGGCATCGTGTCTGAGGTCAACACAATGTAGTAGATGGGCTGATCGGAAGGGTTCACCTTATCATATGTAGGTGGACTGGGCATATTGGAGGGAAGGTCCCCAGATGCAGCACTTATTTTTGTACTCACATCCTGGGCACAGTTATCGATGTTACGCTCAAGGGAAAATTGCAGAATGATCGTTGTTATACCCTGGTAGCTCGACGACGACATCGATGCGAGCCCTGCAATACTGGAAAATTGCTTTTCCAAGGGTTTGGCAACGGTAGAAGCCATCGTTTCCGGGCTTGCACCGGGAAGGCTTGCCGTTACCTGAATAGTAGGGAAATCCACGGCAGGAAGGTTATTAATAGGAAGAGAATTATAGCTGATGACGCCGAAAAAAAGTATGCCGCACATGACCAGGATGGTCATTACGGGTCTTTTTATCCATATCTCAGAAAGATTCACTTTTTACTATCCTGCGGGTTCTGCGTTTTTGAGTTGCCCGAAAGCAGTGATTCCCTTATCTCAACAGGAAATCCGTCTTTAAGTTTCAAGTGGCCGTCGGTCACAACAGTTTCCCCTGGGCTTACTCCTTTTGAGAGAACCGTTTCATCGCCGATTGTCCGTTCTGCCGTAACGAGGCGAAATTCAACCTTATTGTCAGGTTTTACAACAAACACATAGGAGCCACCCTGGCTTATCTGAACGGCCGGTGCAGGAACTACTATTGCGTTTGGCTCCTGTGCAAGCTGAAGCACAACATTGACAAACTGCCCGGGCCAGAGAAATTTATCTTTATTCGGGAATGTTGCTTTGAGCAGAATCATCCCTGTGGCAGGATCCACTGTGTTGTCGATAAATGAGAGGATTCCCTCCGGTACATTCTCTTTAATACCCGTTAGATTCACCTTCACCTTTAGCGATCCTTTTGCCATGTATTTTCTTATTTCGGAAAGTTGTTTTTCCGGAACTGAAAACTTCACATATATGGGGGTTATTTGATTGACCACAGCGAGCTTTGTATCGTTATCTTTGACCATCGCTCCTTCATGCACACCATACGTGCCTGTCCTTCCATCAAGAGGGGAACGGATATAACAGTAATCGAGCTGAAGGCGGGCATTTTCAACATCAGCCCTGTCAGCCTTCACGATGGCTTCATAGGTAGCTGCAAGGGTCTGCTTATTCTCAAAATCAGACTTTGAAACAGCACCTTTTTCCAGGAGAAAGGCATAACGTTTTGCCTCTGACTCGTTATACTGGAGTTGAGCCAGATCCTGTGCAAGTTTTGCTTCAGCATTCTTAAGCTTCTCCTTATAAGTGCCCGGATCAATCGTAAAAATCGATTCACCTTTTCTCACATCCTGCCCTTCCTTAAAGTGAATCTTCAAAAGTTGACCCATAACCCTTGAAATGATTGTAACGGTGTTGTATGCCTCTACTGTACCGATGGATTCTACAATTACCGGCATCGTTTTCTGGACGGCTTTTCCTACGAGAACAGGCACGCCCCTTTGCTCTGGAGGTGGTGGTTTTTTCTTTGACATGTAACCGTACACTACAACAATTAAAGCAACAACAATAACAGCTATAATGATTTTTTTATTTTTCATCATTTATTCCCCATTGCTTTTTCAATATTTGCCTGTTCTATCCTGTAATCGTAAAGAGTACTTATGTTGGAGAGTTTTGCCTTGCTGTATGAGACAGTCGCATCGGTAACTTCGATAGGTTCGGCAAGACCCGCATTATATCTGAGATTTGCAAGCTCAAGATTTTCCGTTGCCTGCCTTATCTGTATCTCGGTGTTTCTGATTTTCTCCTTTGCCTTGAGGAGATTGAGATATGCCTGTTTGACTTCAAGTAAAATATCAAGCTTTTTTAAGTCTATCCTTGCCTCGACCGATTTCGTTTTTGCCATTGATTCTTCGACCTTGTTACGGGTCAGATTACCCTCAAAGATGTTAAGGGACATGGTAACACCTGCATTCCAGCCCTGTCCCAGAGGATATTCACTCCCGATAAAATTATAGCCTGCTTTGCCCTTTATCGTGGGGAAATAGTCCTTTTTTGCACGCTCGACGGATGTTGCAGCAGATTCCTTCTGTGCACTCAATGACTTTAAATCGGGCCTATTCTGATAAGCCCTGTTTAAGGCATCTTCAAGTGTTATCCCATAATCTTCAAAGAAGAGGGTATCCTCGATTTTGTATTCTACTTCCGCATCTATGCCCATTGCATTACTGAGTTTCACCCAGGCTACTTTAAGATCATTTTCGGCAGTGATGAGATCGAGTTGTGCGTTGCTTAAATCCAGTTCAGCCTTTGTTACATCATACTTCGGCTTTTTTCCTGCTTCAAAAAGTACCTTAGCCTGTGAAAGGTGTTGCCCGTACTGCTCCACAGTCTCCAGATTTACATCCCTTGTCCTTTTTGCCTTCAGGACGCCATAATATGCAGACTTGACGTTATTTGTCACTGCTGTTGTGGTGTCGTCGAGATCAAACCGTGAGGATTCAACACTAAATTTCTTTGCTTTGACATCCGTAGGTGTCTTCCCAAAATCGTATATTAATTGATCGAGTGTGGCATTGGCAAGATTTTCATTATACATGTTCAGGGGAAAATAACGGTCCTGGGTATTCTTCTCCACAAAATTCCGTGTAAGGCCCGCAGACGTATCAAGTTTTGGATAATAGGGTGCCTTTGCCTGACCCAGGATAGCCTCTTTTTCTCTAACCGTGTACCGGTCACGGAGAATGCTCGGATGTATTTTTAAGGCTATCTCTATGCAGCGCTCCAAATTTAAAGATTCTCCTGCTTTTATAACCGGTTCATCAGCCTCAGTATTTGATAGAATGAGAAAAATAGATAAAAGAAAGAGCAAAAAACATTTTAGAACAATTCTATTTCTAATAATATTCTCCCTTATCATCTGACTTCAAACCTCCACCAGACATCAAGTCATGCATTTGGATAATATTGTAATACGTTTTTTTTGTCAAGTTTTTTGCTATCAGAGACATAAAGATTGTTTGCAAAGGAGGTATGGAACAAACGTGAAAAATATGTTTTAATAAATTTAAAGATGGCAAAACCATTTCTAAGTAAGCAGCAAAGACCTTAGTATCTGCTGCCTAATATTAAACGATGGAGGTGACCATGGATATTTCGCTTAAAGAAAAATTCATTCAACTATGGGGGAAGTATTTCAACGGGGCACCGCTGCCCATCATCTTTTACTACACTGACAAAGAAGGGGTTGCACAGAAGGCAAAACCACCAACCAACCACAGGTGTATCATAGCAGATTTATCACGGGTGAGAAATGGACAATCTCTCTCATTCGATGCGAGCTCAATCGGGTGTGGCGGTGGAAAGCGATACCTCGGTTTTACTGAAGAGATGATGCCTAATTTTGAGTATTTCCTCTCCTGCGGTATTCACGGACAACTTGAAGGTGAGCGTTACAAAAAGTCCCCCGAGCTGGTACGAAAGGTTATGAAAATGCTCCCGAAATTTAAAGCACCCGGTCGGTTTATCATTTTTAAGAGATGGGATAAAATTGATAAAGATGATAGCCCGGAGGTAGTGATCTTTTTTGAACCGCCGGATGTTCTTTCAGGTCTTTTCACCCTTTCAAACTTTGATGAAATAGAACAAAACGGTGTTTTCTCACCCTTTGGAGCCGGCTGTTCCACAATTGTCATGTATCCGTATCTTGAAAAAACCTCCAGTCACCCACGGGGCGTTCTCGGGATGTTTGATGTATCAGCAAGACCATGTGTTCCAGCCAGCTACCTCACATTTTCTGTGTCCATGAACAGATTTATCAAAATGATTGACAATATGGATGAAAGCTTCCTTATAACAAAAAGCTGGGGAAAGGTGAAGAGAAGAATCAGTAAATTACACCAATAAGCCAAAGACCGAAGAGGATATTGATAAACATAAGGAAGATGGTCATTCTTCCGGACCAGATGTGAAGTTTTTTAATACTCGCTGCTGCCTCTCTCAGTTTGAACTGCAATAAGCCAAAAATCAGCGTTACAACTGAAAGAATGACGATTACAATGCCGACATAACTATGGGGAACCCCGAAATGCGGAACACCGGTAAGCGTTATCTGGAGAGTTACAGCAAAGAAAGCAAGAATGACACAGAATACCCCTATAATCCCAAGTAATCTGTGGGTCTTTAACCACCAAATCCTTTTCTTTATATAACGGGCAATGATTACACCACATAAAAAAATACAAAAGCCAAGGCCCATGAGGCCTGCATGGGTATACATCAGCATTACCATAATCCACCCTCTCTCATGAGTTACTTGAATCTAACAATTTAAGAAGAACCATATTGGATGCTGGATCGAGGTCTCTTATTGCTTTTACCCCTCTAATCTCAACAATTATTGCTTCCATCACAATAAATGTATTTGCCGATTCCCTGAGACAACCTGTTTTTACATTATCCCATTTCCCATATGTACCATGGAAGTGTATCATTGGCTCATCTCCACGCCAGAATATAGTTCCTATACCGAATGTTTCGTGGCTTTCTCTTAATTCCCTCCAGACAGGTACAGGAGGCAATCTGTCCTCTTCAGGACCTACAACAATCCTCGCATCTTTTATACTTCCCACAAGGTACAATATGCCGGTTTTGATCGCTTCCCTCTCCACAATGTCTATCAGGTTCTGCAGTATTTCATCTCCGTCCTCAAATCGCGCCACTACAACCCTTCCAACCTCACCAACCTGATATTTCATATCTACCCCCTTTTTGTGTATTGTAACAACTAACTTGCTGTATTTTAAAACATTATACGTTTTATATAAAAGAAAAGTTTGTATCACCGTCCTTATTTAACACAATTTTTAAATAAAATGCTTTTCATTTACCCTTGATTGATTTATGATACTTATAGGAGTTCTTTAATGTTTCATTATGGAGTCAGATGTACTGCTTGCTTCTATCTCCACGGGAAACGTTATAAGACGACAAAACACAAAAAAAGAGGAGGTTGGAATGCAAGGTGGCAAACTTTATGTAGGGAATCTTAATTATTCTGCAAACAACGAGAATTTGAAGGAATTGTTTTCAGAACACGGAGAGGTAAGGGAAATCAAAATAATCGAGGGTAAGGGTTTCGGGTTTGTCGAGATGGCTACCCAGGCAGAAGCCGAAAAAGCAAAAAAAGAATTGAATGGCATACAATTCATGGGACGTACCATTACGGTTGACGAAGCCCGTCCACAAAGGGATAGACAGAGAAGGAGTCCTCGAAGATATTAATTATTATCGTCATCCTTAACCTTGTGCCCTGAGTTTTTACTTTACCCTGCTATGTTATTAGTCAGGGATAATCCTTTTTTTAGTCCCTCGGGCACTTAATAATTTTAACTCATCCTCTTGCATGGTAAATAATCCTCCTATTAAAATACTAATTTTGCTTGATAACAATGTTTTTCTTATGTAAGTTCTATATACAGGATATAGTTTTGCGTATAGAATTTTATCAAGACGAATTGTTAGATGATTCTGAAAAGAAGAGGATGAGCCAGAATGAGTGATATACATATAGGAGAGATGCTGGCAAGGAACGCCAGGATGTATCCAGATAATATTGCACTGGTTGAAAGAATACCGGCAGAAAAGAAGAGATTTGAAATCACGTGGAAGGAATTTGATGAGCGTGCGAACCGTTTTTCAAATGTTCTCAAGGCAAAGGGCATAAAGAAGGGCGATAAAGTCATACATCTCATGAACAATTCTATCGATTGGCTTGTTGCCTATTTTGGTATTGTCCGTACAGGGGCATGGGTTGTACCTCTCAACTTTCGCTTCACAAGTAGTGACATTAAATATTGTGCAGATGTGGCGGAACCT
The DNA here is from genome assembly GCA_026388215.1 of Pseudomonadota bacterium. Taxonomy (NCBI): domain Bacteria; kingdom Pseudomonadati; phylum Pseudomonadota; species Pseudomonadota bacterium. The sequence goes on from JAPLKF010000052.1 coordinate 12,888, forward strand.
CAAATTATCATATTCGGGGAAGAATTTACAGAAAGGATAGAGGCCATAAGGCACGAGCTCCCTTATATCAAGCACTATATCTGTTCTGGAAAAAATACCCCGTCTTTCGCAGATTCATTTTCTGAACTGCTCAACAGGTCACCTTCAATACCACCGGATGTAGAGATAACATTCAGCGACCCCTGTGGACTCTATTTTACCTCCGGTACCACAGGTCAGCCAAAACCAATCCTTCTCACCCATAAGAATATGGCATGTGCATGCATAACAGAAAATATGCACCACTACCAGACCAGAAATGATAAATTCATACTCATCCCTCCACTTTATCATACGGGCGCAAAGATGCACTGGTTTGGAAGCCTCATTGTTGGGGGACCGACCGTAATACTAAAAGGTATTTCACCGGAATGGATTTTAGAAGCAGTGAGTGAGGAGAAAGGTACGATTGTCTGGCTTCTTGTACCCTGGGCGCAGGACATTCTCTTGAAACTTGATAGCGGAGAGATAAAGCTCAAAGATTATAAACTTTCCCAGTGGAGGCTTATGCACATCGGGGCTCAGCCTGTTCCCCCATCCCTCATAAAACACTGGAAACAATATTTTCCGGAGATGGCATATGACACAACCTATGGCCTGAGTGAATGTACGGGCCCGAATTGCGTCCATCTCGGGATAGAGAACATACATAAGGTTGGAGCAATCGGTCGGCCTGGATTTAACTGGGAAACCCGTATTGTCGATGATACGGAAAAGGATGTTGCCATCGGGGAGCCAGGGGAACTTATTGTGCGCGGTAACGGGGTCATGAGGGAGTATTACAAAAATCCTGAAGCAACGGCAAAGACGATAAAAGATGGATGGCTTTACACAGGCGACATGGCGAGACAGGATGAAGATGGCTTTATCTATATCGTGGACAGGAAAAAAGATGTAATCATCACAGGTGGCGAAAATGTTTTCCCCATTGAAGTTGAAAACTTTTTCCATACCCATCCGAGTGTCAAGGACGTTGCAGCCATTGGGTTCCCTGACGAAAGACTTGGAGAAATTGTTGCAGTTGTGGTTGACATAGTACCGGGGAAGACACTCACAGAAGAAGAAGTCCTTGAGTACAGCCAAAAGCTACCAAAATATAAAAGACCACGAAAGGTCTTTTTTGGTGAGGTTCCCCGGAATCCTACCGGTAAAATAGAGAAACCAAAAATAAGAAAGAGATATATAGGTATTGAAGGGGCATTTAAAGTATAATCAAAAATATGCGATACGAACCCTGAGCCTAACCTAATTGCTTAATCAGTGCCATAGTAGCAGCTACAGATTTGTCAAAATCCTTCCTCTCCTCTTCATTGAGAGGTAACTCAATTATTTTTTCAATACCTCTACTGCCTAATATAATGGGAACACCTGTATACACCCCTTTTACACCATATTCTCCGGTAAGATAGGCTGAGCATGATACCATCCTCTTTTCATCAAATATTATTGCTTTTATCATCTGATATATTGCTGCAGCAGGTGCATAATGAGCGCTGCCTGTTTTTAGGAATTTAACAACTTCTTCGCCTCCCCGCCTCGTCCTTTCAACAAGGGCGTCAATCCTTTCCTTGCTTATGAATTCGGCTATAGGGATACCCTTAACCGTCGTAAATCTCGGCATTGGAACCATAAGGTCACCATGACCCCCGAGAACAAGAGACTCTACATCTTCCACAGAAACTCCCAGTTCCCATGCAACAAATGTCCCGAACCTTGCAGAATCAAGCATTCCCCCCATTCCTATAACCCTTTTTGAACCAAAACCTGACACCCTCATGCTTAACTGTGCCATAGCATCCATCGGGTTAGTAACAACAATCATTACTGCCTCCGGAGAAAGTTTTGATGTATTTTCCACTACTTCAGTTATGATTTTTCCATTGATATTGAAGAGATCATCCCTGCTCATACCAGGCTTCCTTGGAAATCCTGCAGTCACTACAATAATATCTGAGTATACTGTGTCGTCATAGCTACTTGTACCGAGAATCGTGGCTGTGGAATCCCACAAAGGACATGCCTCAGATAGGTCTAATGCTTTACCCTGAGGCAACCCTTCTACAATGTCATAGAGCACAACATTCGCAATACCTGACTGAACAATTATATGTGCGAGAGTTGTACCTACATTGCCTGCACCTATAATAGTAACCTTTTCCTTCATCGAGATTGTCTTCATCTATATTGCCTCCCATTCCGTCGAATAGTTATAATATGTTTTGGTCTTTTGTATATTCACTTGATTAAATTATAACCTTAATGGATGAAACAACGCCATCTTATTATATGCAGAAGGACAGCAATCTTACTGCTACAAATCTCTTCAGCACAGCCTTTTACCTCTCCTGCAATACGGGGGAAGAAATTTCTTGTGGAAAATTGCGGAACTTATCCCCTATTATGGGCCAGTCTTTATTTATAAACTCACTGTGAAAGAAAACTCCTGTTTTCACTTCCTATCTTTTTTAAAAGTTTGTTTCTGCAGCCCGGTTGGCAGTTTCTATTGCCTGATGGGCAAGGTCTATAGACTGGCCAAGGGTATTGAGCACCTGAGCAGGATTATGAAAACCCATACTGTTCTCGGCAGCTACAAAATCCCAGTACCATTGCGCCTTTCGTACAAGGTTGCGTGCCTTATTGAGTTCTGTCAGGTTGACCTTTGAGTGAGCAGCTGCCTTGCCGATCACTTCATGCGCCTTAGCAACGGTTATTCCCGCTGTATGCTGCAACTGCCAGACATTGTTTTGAGTCGCCTTTACGCGTTCAAGCAGCCATTCCACGTCCTCAGAATGGCAGGGCCGACAGGCCGCTTCAGCATGCTTCATCGGGCTTGTCACCCAGTGAGAGGTGTACTTCTGACCTTTCTCACGCATATATGGCATATGACAGTCAGCACAGGAGACGCCTGCCTTTGCATGGTTCCCATCATTCCACGTTTCGAAATCCGGGTGCTGGGCTTTTAGCATCTTTACCTGCGAATCGGGATGAATCCAGTCCTGTTCAAATCCGTAAGGCTTACCTGCATAATAACTATAAATTTGCTCCGGATGGAGTCCTTTGTCCCACGGGAATATGACCCTTGATGTATCAGGCTCAAAATAATATTCTACATGGCACTGTCCACAGACATAACTCCGCATCTCTTCACGGGATGCAT
>JAPLKF010000053.1 GCA_026388215.1 Pseudomonadota bacterium
TGGTACTGTCAACTTAATTGTGTAAATTTTTTATAGAGGGGCAAATTAGGACGTACCTTCCCTATTTTCGTTGTTCTCCAGCTCATCTCCATCTTCAGAGAGATAAATGCAAGGAGCAGATAACAGGCATTCTCTCCGGCTACAATCTCCATTGGTTTTGTCCTTCGTTTAAACTCCTTATTCAGCCTTTCTATTATATTGGTGGTACGTAACGATATCCATTCTTCTTCAGGGAAAGAGAAGAAGATCAGACAGGCATCAAGGGAATTGGATAAGGATTTCACCGCCGAGGGAACCTCTTTTTCCCATTTCTCTCGAAAGGATACCGCAAATTCATCGGCCTTCTTTTTGGACGAGGCATAGAAGATGGAGCGGAGATCATCAGCTACTGCCTGTTTTAGTTTCTGTGGAACCTTTGCAATAACGTTTCTCGCAACATGTACCTGACAGCGCTGCATCTTTGCATGAGGGAACTCTTCTTCAAATACCTTCTCCAATCCGGTAAGACCATCCATGATACCCAAGGTTACCATTGATCCATCGAGTCCCCGTTTTTTTAAGTCCTTGAATGCCCCCCTCCAGGCAGCAGCAGATTCCTTATCACCGCTTTGGAGGAGGAGAACAAGCTTTGTCTTATCCTTTCGCACCCCTATGATAACGAGTACAGAAACCGGCTCAATACTGTTCCCTGTCCGCATACGGAAGTTTACCCCGTCAACAAAGAGGTACTCGATCTGTTCATGGGAGAGGTCGCGGGTGCGCCATCTTTCTATGGCTTGCTTCATCTCTGTGCTGGCGTTACTTACTTCAGTGGGAGACAGGGATCTACCGATAAGCTTTTTACTCAAGAGAGAAAGGGTTCTCGTACTGATACCGGTAAGATACATGGCGGCAATGTCTTCGGTGATCCGCTCGTCATACCTTTTACACCGGGGGAGCACCTGGGTATGGAAATCACCATCTCTTTCCCTGGGCACCCGTACCTCTACATCACCAATACCCTTGATACAGAAGGTGCGGGCATACCCGCCGTTACGGTAATCAGTTGCGCCTTCTTTCCTTTTATATTTCTCTCTTCCCACATGATGGGTGAGTTCCTGTTTCATGAGGTTTGTAATAAAAGCTCCCACCTCCTTCTGTATGTTCATGCCAATGTACTCAAGAATCTTTGCCGGGACATTTTTCACTTCCTTGATTAATTCTACTGCCTCTGATACACTCATCTGCAGTTCCATGGATGTTCCTCCTTCCTAAAATAGTGGTTGTGTGCTAACAACCTATTTTATAGGAGGTACATCCTTTTTGTCACTCCTTATGAATTTACACAAGAGAGTTTACACTACCTAAACTATGAGCTATGAACCATGAGCCACTCAGATTTTAATGCCTACTAATCACTATTCACCATTCACTAATCACTGTAGCTAAGGGGGGGGGTACCAATTAATTGAAAAAAACTGATAATTCAAGACCTGACCCTATTGTTTATTTATACAGGGCTGTAACTTAGGAATGATAAAAAATTGTCTTGACGAAGGGATCCACTTTATTTTTATATTTTCTTGATATTAAATATATTTTAAGAG
>JAPLKF010000054.1 GCA_026388215.1 Pseudomonadota bacterium
GAGTATCAAAGCCGTTTCAAGAACCCTATCCTTCAGCTTATTAATTTCATATTCCACAGTTATGGCATGATAATCAACAACACAATATATACAATCGTATTCTTCTGTTAAATGGACCCAATGTCTTATTGCACCTACATAATTACCTAAATGTATATCCCCTGTAGGCTGTATCCCGCTGAAAATCCTCTTCATGTACCCCTCCGTAAAATAGCCATCAGCTTTTCAGTTCGGAGTTTATGGTTTAGAGTTCGGAGTAATAAAACTTTGGGATCTTTTAAAACTCAGAACCTCAAAAGGCTGATAGCTGAGTGCTGAGAGTGCTGATATAGTGAATGCCTTTTTTCTAATGTACAATAAAAGGGTCTTGAAATCAATTTCTTTTAGTTCAGTATGTGTCTGCCTTTCAAATTTTTCATTCTACTAATTTTTATCTTCTTAACGCTGATTGCTTAAGGCTAATAGCTGACTATAAGTGACTGATTTTATTTACATACAAAAATCTTGACAATTAATTTTCCGGGTAATATAGTTGATTTATCGAAAAATTGTATACAGTATCCAAGGGGGGAGGCATTATGGAAGATCATGAAATTTTCAGAAACATAACCATTCTTTCTTTAGAGCAGGCAACAGTTTTACCTTATTTGACATACAGACTTGCACTCGACGGGGCAAGGATTATAAGGATGGAGCATCCTGTGTACGGGGATCCAAACAGAAGGGTTGGAGAAAATAGGCTTAATGAGGATAGAATGTATACATATTTTCTTGCGATTAACTGTAATAAGGAGGCTATCACATTAGACCTTGGGACCCCGGAAGGTCAGGAAATCTTTAGAAAATTGATCATAGAACTGAAGGTTGACATATTTGCCACAAACCAGCTCCCAAGAAATTACAAAAAGCTCGGTGTGGATTATGAAACCGTGAAGTCTATCAAGGAAGACATTATATGGGTAGGGCTTACCGGTTTTGGTCCTGAGAGCAATGAGGCTGCTTATGACCCGATACTGCAGGCAAGGAGCGGGTTAATGGAGCTTACAGGGGACAAAGGCGGTTCTCCATATGTTCTCGGTGTGCCTTTACCAGATATGGGGGCAAGCGAGCATACCTATGGTTTGATTATGAAGGCCCTTTTCAAAAAGGCAATGACAAAAGAGGGTTCAAGGATAGATATTTCGATGTTTCAAAGCACAGTCTCCTGGCTGACTGTTCCTATTACCCAGACCAAATCTTTTAATAAAAAGATTACAAGAAGGGGGAATACCCATGAATTCTTTGCACCTGTAAGTGTATATAAGACAAAGGATGGGTATGCATACATTGCAGTCGGAAATGACATACAATGGGAAAGGATGTTGAAGATAGGCGGTTTTGGATCCCTTGAGAAACCGGAGTACGCAAGAAATGAGGGAAGGATAAAGGATGTGGATAACCTTAATAAGGCTATAGAGGAAGCTACGAAGAATTACACCACAGAGGAACTTACCACGCTGTTTATAAATGCTACCATACCGATTTCCAAGGTTAATGCACTTGAAGAAGTGATTGAAGACCCCTACGTGAAAGGAGAAATTCTCTCTTCTACTGACGAAAAGACAGGTGTCACAATATATCTTGCCCCCCAACCGGTCACAAACAGTTATGTAAAATCTATTAACAAAAAATTAAAATTCCCGCCAAGGTTTGGAGAACACAACGAAGAGATTTATTGTAAGATTCTTGGTTATTCAAGT
>JAPLKF010000055.1 GCA_026388215.1 Pseudomonadota bacterium
CCCTTGATTATTGGTAAAATATATGCGTAATTACTTGATTTGGTGGGATAATGGACAGATTTGACGTTATAGTAGTCGGGGCAGGTCATGCAGGTTGTGAAGCAGCCTTGGCATCTTCACGGATGCATGCAAAGACGCTACTTCTGACGATAAATTTAGACCACATAGCATACATGTCCTGTAATCCCGCAATAGGTGGGCTTGGCAAGAGCCATCTCGTAAAAGAGCTTGATGCGCTGGATGGTGAAATGGCAAGAAACATTGATGCCACTGGTATCCAGTTCAGAATACTCAATATGAAAAAGGGGCCTGCTGTTCGCTCGACACGTATTCAAGCAGACAAAATGAAGTATGCATTAAGAATGAAGAAGAGGCTTGGGGAACAGGAAAATCTTTATGTAAGGCAGGGCATTGTTGAAAAACTGTTAGTTAACAAAAAGACGGTTACCGGTGTTGTAACAAAATGGGGCGAAAGGTTTAATGGTAAAGTCATTATTATCACTACCGGAACCTTTTTAAAGGGGCTCATCCATGTTGGGCTCGAACACTTTGAGGCAGGAAGGATGGGCGACATTCCCTCAATCGGTCTTTCTAAATGTTTGAAGAAACTGGGTTTTGAGATGGGGAGGCTTAAGACAGGAACATGCCCGAGGCTTGACGGAAGAACAATAGATTTTTCAAAACTCGAACCTCAGCACAGCGATAATCCGCCAAAGCCCTTTTCCTTTTTGACGGAGCATATTACCAATAGACTTGTACCATGCTATATAACGTATACGAATGAAAAAACTCATGAAACGATAAAATCAGGGCTTGACAGATCTCCTCTCTACACAGGCAAAATAAAAGGAACAGGGGTCAGGTATTGTCCATCGATAGAAGACAAGGTGGTAAGATTTAAGGACAGGGCCAGGCACAGGATATTTATAGAGCCGGAAGGGCTTGATACGATAGAATACTATCCGAACGGCCTTGCTACAAGCCTTCCCCTTGACATTCAGATAGACATGCTTCGAAGTATCAATGGTCTTGAAAATGTTCAAATTACAAGGCCAGGATATGCTATTGAATATGATTTTGTTTACCCCACCCAGCTTTATCCGACCCTCGAAACAAAGGTGGTGAATAATCTATTCTTTGCAGGTCAGATAAATGGAACAACGGGTTATGAAGAAGCAGGGGCACAAGGATTAATGGCAGGTATAAATGCAGCCTTGAAGGTCAGGGAAAATGGAATGTTCACACTCGGCAGGGATGAGGCATATATAGGTGTAATGATTGATGACCTTGTTACGAAGGGGGTAGATGAGCCATACCGGATGTTTACATCAAGGGCTGAACACAGGTTATTCTTGAGGGAAGATAATGCCGATTTGAGGTTAACGGAGAAGGGATATAACATAGGGGTTGTGGGTAAGGAACGATACGACAGGGTTATTGGAAAAAAATCGAGGATTGATGAAACACTTAATATATTGAGGTCTGTAAGACTAACCCCGTCAAAGGAAACAAATAATATGTTGAAGGGGTTAGGGTTCGAGGGGATAAAAAATCCTATGACACTGGCAGAACTCCTAAAGAAACCAGAAGTCACTATGGATAATGTAAAACAGATTGAAAGAAGATTGGATAAGGTTGAGGAAGATATTGCTTACCAGGTGGAGTTGAATATAAAATACCAGGGCTATACGGATAGACAATCAGACATGGTGAAGAGGGTAAAGAAGCTTGAGGATAAAAGGATACCTCTTGATACTAAATACGAAGAAGTTTCTGGTCTTTCAAGGGAAGTTATAGAAAAACTTTCAAGGGTTAAGCCCTTTTCTCTCGGTCAGGCTTCCCGGATTCCCGGGGTTACCCCGGCTTCAATAACTGCATTGCTGATACATTTTAAAAAGAGGGGGATATTGTAGAGTGGAAGAGAATAATAATAGTGAAATAGTGGCGTGTCTAAAAAGGCTTGACGTTGATGTCTTTGGGATTGGGGCACTTTCTTTGTACAAAAAGGATTTTGTTGGTTTGAGTGGCAGCATCCAGAAGGAGTATCGATTTGCCCTCTCTTTTGGTCTCTTACTATCAAAAGGTATACTGAGTACTGTAATAGATGGGCCCAATCTTCTCTACCTTCATCACTACAGGCAGTTGAATTACCGGTTAGACATGATCGGGTATTTTCTTGCAAGAGAGATAGAGAAGAGAGGTTATAAGGCCTTGCCGTTTGCTGCTTCTCAAGTAGTAGACTGGCAGAACCATAAAGCCCATATTTCCCACAAGAGGGTAGGGGAGATTTCTGGTATAGGCTGGATAGGCAGAAATAATCTCCTCATTAACCCTGTCTTTGGGGCTCAGGTCAGATATAATACAGTCCTTACAGACATGCCCCTTGTCCCCGATAAACCGCTCAATGTGAATTGCGGGGAATGCATGGCATGTATTGATGTGTGTCCTGCCCGTGCAATAAAGGAAGATGCTGCCCAGTTTGATCATCTTGGATGTTTTGAAATGCTAAAAAAATTTAAAAATGAGAAAAATCTTGGCCATCATATCTGCGGGATATGTGTGGAGGCGTGCAAGGGGGATAGATGAAGGCGCTCATTGCCCTTGAGGATGGTACGGTATTTGAGGGCAAAAATTTTGGAATAGACGGCGAAAGGGAGGGGGAGATT
>JAPLKF010000056.1 GCA_026388215.1 Pseudomonadota bacterium
ATAATGTCCCGCTCGATAAGGAAGCGTAGAAAGGCAACAATGCATGCCAGCTTTGTTTTTACCGTCGTGATCTTCATGTCCCGGTCTTGCTCGTGTTCGATGAAGGCCTCGAGATCCTCCCGCATGACCTCTTCGAGTCGGTCCTTGCCTGAGGCCTGATAAAAGGCAAGGAAGGACACGATGGATCCGAAGGAGCTTAAAAACGTTCTGGGCTTATGGTAGAGTCGCCACTTGTGGCGCATGTAGTCTTCAAGATGTTCCTTGCCCGGCAGTTCTATCCTGGTGAGCTTCTTGAGAATACTATCAATGGCAGTCCGCGGGGCACTATGTACTGCCTCGACTTCACGACTGAGCGGCGTACTGACAATCGACCTTGCTTGAGTCATTTCTCCTCCTTTTTCTTGAGAAAAAGCAGGTTAGATAATGACCTTTAGCGGTTCTAATGGTCAATCACTTTTGTTACGTATAGCTTTTCGTAATCATTGTCTTCTGGGGCGCATCGACATAAAAACTTTGTAGGTGTTATGGTTAAGGCTGTCATTATAGAAATCGAAAACTCTTTTACACAATCTTCACGCCGAACTTGATCTCTGCTTCTGACCTTCTCCCGTAAATGGGATTTAAATCATGTTGCCCGGTCTGTGCCGCCCTCTTTAAACCTTCCTTTATTAAGGTTTCGCCTGATATCCTGTAGAATGCATCCTTTATCATATTTACACCATCAATGGATGAAAGGGTTTCTTCACACAGGGCAACACCTGTTCCAAAGCATACGCAGGGTGTTTTAACCACACTACCCAGATCTCTGGGTTTCACTGCTTGGTAATCGATAAGCCTTTCGATATTTCCACCGGATATGTGGTAGAGTGAGAGAAATACCTCACCCTTTTTTGCATCGATCATAGGGCAGAGATAATACCCCTCCATAAATGACAATGGCAAGGCCAGTACATCGAGTGTCGGCACACCGATTAAGGGAATGCCTTTCCCGATACTTAATCCCTTACAGAAGGCAAGCCCCACCCTTATGCCTGTAAAAGACCCCGGCCCCAGGGTTACTATGATAAGAGATATATTGTCAATTGTGTATCCATGGTCTGAAAGAATGTGCGAGACTTCCACTGGTAAGGTCTCGGAAGGTGCCCTTTTGCCTCTTATATTCCTTTCCTCTATGAGTTTTTCTTCGATGGAGATAGCAATATTAAGAAAATCAATGGAGTTATCCACCCCGAGGACAAGCCTATTTTCCATAAAACATTCTCATTATATCGTTAAAAAATGCAAGTACCATGAGGGCGACGAGAATCCCCATGCCAATCTTCTGTGAAATATCTACCCACTTCTCAGACATTCTTCTTCTTGTGACAATCTCTATCACGTGAAATAGTATATGCCCTCCATCAAGGATGGGGATTGGGAAAAGATTAATAATTCCAAGGTTGATGCTGATGAGGGCGATAAAGTATATAAGGTTCTTTTTGCCCTCCTTTGCCTGTTTCCCTGCCATCTCTAAAATTAATAGGGGGCCACCGATATTTTTTGGTGAGATACTGCCCTCTATCAACTTTACAATCCCGACTATTGTTATCCTTGAAAGATTATAGGTCTGGTAAAACGCCTTCGAAGTAGCCCCTGCAAGGGTTTCTTTCTTTGTGAAAAAATCATTTGAGGCAATAACGCCTATGACCTTTCGTTTTATGGTTTCGCCAAAGATATTCTTACTTTCAATCTCTTTTGGCATCACCATTACATCTATAGATGTGTTGCCTCTTTTGACGGTGAACTTCAGGGGACGGTATGGGGCCTCTGCCATTGCCCCCATGAGATCCCCCCATTCTTCTATGCCTTTCCCTTCTATACGGGTAATAATATCCCCTTCTTTAATACCTGCCTCATAGGCCGGGTAACCCTTTTCTACACCCCCGACCTTTGTGGAAAGTACGCTATATCCACTTAGAAATACAAGATAGAAAAGGACAAAGGCAAAGAGTATGTTAAAGAGCGGACCCGTAAATGCAATGAGAATTTTTACAAGGGGTGGTTTATGTGCATAGGATCTGTGGATTTCTTCTTCCTTTACTTCATCATCAGGGGATTCACCTAAAAGCTTTACGTATCCCCCAAGGGGTACGAGGGACACTGCATATTCGGTTTCCCCTTTTTTGTAGCTCAAGAGCTTTTTCCCGAATCCCAGGGAGAAGGTTAATATCTTCACATTTGCAATCTTTGCAACAAGAAAATGGCCGAGTTCATGAACAAGAATAAGTAAACTCAAAGCGATTATGCCATACAGTATATTAAGCATAAAGTTTCCCCAATTTTTTCTCTGTGTATTTCTGTGCCCATTTATGAATCTCCCATATAGTTTCAATATCTTCAATCACCGGTACCCTTGGGTGGTGTTCAAGTGTTTCTTCTATGAATATCGGTATATCGGTGAATTTTATTTTTCCCTCTATAAACGCCTTTGATGCAACTTCATTGGAGGCGTTTATTGCAACAAGGGCACCATCCCCCGCTTCGAGGGCATTAAATGCAAGTTTTAACGATGGGAACCTGTCTGTATCTGGAGGGTAAAAGCTCAATTGAGAAAACTCCTTTAAATTCAATTTGCCGAAGGGTAAAGGACATCTTTTTCCTTCGTTTATTGCAAAAGAGATAGGTATCTTCATATCAGGATATGCCATATATGATATAAAGGAACCGTCAACCAATTCAATTATACCATGGACTATACTTTCCGGATGGATGAGGACATTTATATTGGGTGGCTTTATGTCGAATAGCCATCTTGCCTCGATTACCTCCAAGCCCTTGTTCATCAAGGTTGCGGAATCGAGCGTGACCTTTGTTCCCATCCTCCAGGTAGGGTGATTAAGCGCCTCTTCTGATGTTACATGTTCCAAATCCTCTTTTCTATAATCTTTAAACGGACCACCCGATGCAGTGATGATAATATTTTTCAGTTCTTTTCTCTTGATAGTCCTCATGAGCTGGAAAAGGGCAGAGTGTTCACTATCAACAGGGATGAGGGTTGATGTACCCTCTTTAACCAGCCTTGATATGATCCTTCCTGCCATGACAAGGCTCTCTTTATTTGCGAGGGCAAGGACTTTATGGGATTTCAATGCATGTACGGTTGGCTCGAGACCAATGCTGCCGGGTAAGGCGTTTACCACAATTTCTTCGTCCATATCTATCAATTCTTTTATGCCCCTGATGCCTGTGAGTATACGTGCCTTATCAAAACCTATGCCTTTTTTCATATTTTCATCATATACACACACATATCCGGGCTTGAACTTCTTAATCTGGGCGTTCAGCAGTTCTATGTTCCCTTTACAGGCAAGACCAAATACTTCAAATGAGTCCTTCTGATTCTCTATTACCTCGAGGGTTGCTCTCCCTATAGAGCCGGTAGAGCCAAGTATCAATACCTTTTTTTTCATCCTTTTATGCCTGATAGATAGTGGTATAAGAATGGTGTCGTAAAGATAAAGCTGTCTATTCTATCGAGAATGCCTCCATGGCCAGGTATAAGGATTGAGGAGTCCTTTACTTCGCACACCCTTTTACCAATGGATTCAAATATATCCCCCATCTGTGCAAGTATCCCGATGGCAACACCTATAATCAATGATTCCAGAATGCCCATGCCCAGCAACTTGCTTGATAGCATAATAACGATCGTACTTCCCATTATTGCTCCAAACAGGCCTTCATAGGTTTTGTGAGGGCTGATACGCGGGACAAGAAGCCTTTTTCCGAAGGTGCTTCCCAGAAAGTACGCACATGTGTCGCTCGCCCACAGGGCGAGAAGAAGAATCAGCGGAAAATACCTGCCTATCTCTTTCAACAGGTAAAGGTAGAATATGGGGAGGAGTATGAATACCTCACACAAAAGCATGGTATTTATGCCCCTTATAGTGTCTCTATTAATGTTTTCGTATCTGCCTTCTCCTCTCAAAAATTTTATAAACATAAAAATCACAGGAGAAAAAAGGATCCACAGAAGATAGGTGTTAAGAGATTTTTGATAAAGGGGGATAAGGGAAATCATTGCAAGAAATAGCACCAGGTATGACTCTCTTATGTCAGCCATCACTACAAGCTCAAACATGGCAATTAGTGAAACAAGGGACAGAAATACAAAGAACCACTTATGTGGCAAAAAATAAAACAGAAATGCTATCAGAGGGGCCAAAAATATAGCAGCTAACACCCTTTTCTTAAGTTCTTCCACCTAATCTTCCTTTACGCTTCCAAATCTTCTCTCTCTTCTTCCAAACTCCTTGAGCGCTTCTATATATGCCTCTTTTCTGAAATCAGGCCATAAAGTATCCGTTACATATATTTCTGTGTATGCCATCTGCCAGAGCAAAAAGTTGCTTAGCCTCATCTCACCGCTTGTTCTAATAAGGAAATCCGGGTCTGGCATATCCTTTGTATACAGGTACTTTTTAAATGCCCTCTCGTCTATCTTTCTTGCAGGATTCTTTTTCACATCTTTCAGAATTTTCCTCACAGCACTTATAATCTCCTTCCTTCCACTATAGCTCAAAGCAATGTTCAGAAAGAGACCTTTGTTTTTTGCTGTTTTTTTTGTCACATCATTCAGTTTCAGTTGTAAATTCCTGGGAAAATCCTTTTTTTCTCCTATCATGTTGAACCTTATACCTTTTTCCATCATCAAAGGGAATTCCTTCTCAAGGTAAACCTCTAAAAGCTCAAGTAGTTTCTTTACCTCTTCCCTCGGTCTTGACCAGTTTTCCTTGGAAAATGCGTAAAGTGTGAGATACGGTATATTTAGTTCAGTAGTAGTGGTAACTATATCCCGTACAGACGCCATGCCATGTATGTGGCCCTCAACCCTCGGGAGGTTTCTCTGTCTTGCCCATCTGCCATTACCATCCATAATGATTGCAACATGGCTCGGGAGCTTAATATTCTTTAAACCATACATGAGATATTTTTTCAGATCTCCAGGATCTCTTTTTCTTTGTCTGAGTATGTCTTATCTGCCATTTCAATATATTTATCGGTAAGTTTCTGAACGTCTTCCTGGTGTTTGTGCAAATCGTCCTGTGACAGGAGTTTGTCCTTTTCCATCTTTTTCAGCTTCTCATTTATATCCCTTCTTATATTCCTCGCTGCCACTTTGGTATTTTCAAGCATTTTTCCACCGACTTTTGTAAGCTCCTTCCTCCGCTCTTCCGTAAGTTTTGGGAAGGCAAGTCTGATTATCTTCCCATCTGATATCGGGGTTACCCCAAGATCTGACTTCTGGATTGCCTTCTCAATCTCGCCTATAATGGAATTGTCCCATGGTTGTATAGTTATTGTCCTGCTGTCGGGTACACTAATTGTTGCGATCTGGTTGAGCGGGGTGGGCTGATTATAGTAGGTAACCTTTATATCTTCGAGAAGTGAAACCGATGCAACACCTGTTCTTAGTTTTGAAAGGTCTTTTTTAAGAGTAGCAAGTGATTTCTTTAGTTTTTCTTCAAGCTCTCCAAGTATTTCACTCTTCATGCTTACCTCCTCACGATAGTCCCGATATGTTTTCCCTGGGCTACCCTTTTCATGGTATCCTTACCTTTTATATTAAATACAACAATGGGAAGATTATTTTCCATGCAAAGGGTTATGGCTGTTGCGTCCATCACCTTTAAGCCCTTTTTGAGAACCTCTCTATATGAGATTTCATGAAAAAACGTTGCATTCTTATGAATTTCAGGGTCTTTATCGTATACGCCATCTACCTTTGTAGCCTTAAAGATTACATCTGCATTAATTTCAAGGGCCCGTAAAGCGGCAGCGGTGTCTGTCGTAAAATAAGGGTGCCCGGTTCCGCAGGCGAATATTACAATTCTGCCCTTTTCAAGGTGTTTTACAGCCTTCCTCCTGATGTATGGTTCTGCAATGTCTTCCATCTGGAGCGCTGTTTGTATTCTTGTGGGTAAACCCAATTTTTCCAGTGTATCCTGAAGGGCAAAGGCGTTTATGACTGTTGAAACCATTCCCATGTAATCACCCGTTACCCTGTCTATACCCTGTTTCTCTGCCCTTATGCCCCTGTATATATTTCCACCACCTACAACGATTGCAATCTCTGCACCGGTTTCCTTTAAGCCCCTTATCTGAAGCGATATATCCCTTACAGTGCCCGGGTCTATTCCGTAACCATTTTTTCCCATGAGGGCTTCACCGCTCAATTTTAAAAGAATCCTTTTATATTTCATGCTATTCTTCGAGTGTCTCCCCGAGCTGGAACCTGACAAACCTTCTTATCACTATATTCTCACCCAGCTTTATCACGAGTTCTTCAAGAAGCTCCTTCACGGTAAGGTCAGGATTTTTTATGAAGGATTGCTCAATAAGGCACACCTCCTGATAAAACTTCTCCATTTTTCCTTCGGCTATCTTATCAACAATCTTTTCAGGTTTGCCTGATTCAAGGGCCTGTTTTCTGTATATATTTTTCTCCTTTTCCTTCACTTCCTCTGTAATATCCTCTCTTTTTATATAAAGTGGATTGGATGCGGTAATCTGCATGGCGATATCTTTCACAAAATCCTGAAATTCTTTTGTATTTGCAACAAAATCTGTTTCACAGTTCACCTCAACCATGGCCCCAATCTTTCCACCTGTATGGATGTAGGATGCAACTAAACCCTCTGACGCAAGCTTCCCCATACGTTTCTGTAATTTTGCAAGCCCTTTTTCTCTTAAATACTCAATTGCCTTTTCCATATCACCCGCGGACTGTTTTAATGCATCTTTGCAATCCATCAGCCCTACGCCGGTCTTTTCTCTCAATTTTTTCACAAGTTCTGCAGTTATCTCCATCAATGTTCTCCTTCCTGATTATCGACGTATTCTTCGTATTTTTCTTCGATCAGACTTTCATCAACAAAGGGTTTAGGTTCTTCTGCCTGTTCGTCTTTACCCTGAAACTCCTCAATATAAAGTGCTTTTCCCTCAAGTACGGCATCAGCTATCTTCATGGTGATAAGTTTAATAGCCCTTATTGCGTCGTCGTTACCCGGGATAATAAAATCTATATCGTCTGGATCGCAGTTTGTATCCACAATGCCGACTGTTGGTATACCAAGTATTTTTGCCTCATTTACCGCAATGTATTCCTTTTTTGGGTCGACTATATAGAGGGCACCTGGCAGGCGTTCCATACCTTTTATCCCACCTATATTCCTCTCCAGCTTTGATATCTCCCTGTCAATACCGATAGCCTCTTTTTTGGGGAGTACTTTGAATATATCACTACCTTTCAGTTCTTCATATTTCCTCAGTCTATCAATGCTTTTCTCTATAGTCTGAAAGTTTGTCATTGTGCCGCCAAGCCATCTCACATTTACATAGAAGGCACCGCATCTCTTTGCCTCTTCCCCAATAGCCTCCTGACCCTGTTTTTTTGTGCCCACAAAGAGGATGTACTCATTACGGGACGCCACCTCTTTCACAAAATTATAGGCTTCTTTGAACATTTTCAAGGTTTTCTGAAGGTCAATAATGTATATGCCATTTCTCGCACCAAATATGTAAGGCTTCATCTTAGGATTCCACCTTTTTGTCTGGTGTCCAAAATGTACACCTGCCTCGAGAAGTTGTTTGATGGTTAAATTAGACATTCGAACCTCCTGGTTATTCTTCCGCCTTTCGCTCTTTAGCAACAGACAGATTTTCTGCACCCTGTTGCTAATTGAAAGACGTGCAAAATAATTACGCCTTTTAATTATCATATAAGTTCAAATATTTCAACAGAAATCTGCCAGTTCCATGGTTTTAGAAAAAAAGGTTCAAACAATTGCCAATTGACCAAAAGCCATCTGCTTCATGCCCTTAAGTGCTATGGGCTAATATTTCTCGATGACTTTTTCTCTTTACTTTGATAAACTGTGGCAAACAATTTTTTACGGATGTTGCCCTTTGAAGGTAAAAAGTAATCCAGTTTTTGCCTTATGAAATAAGTAATTAACTACAGGGGAGATTATAGTGCTTTTTTTAAAAAATATATTGCCGAAGAAATTCAGTTACCGCTTGATTGTAATGACATTTATATCAGGCTTGATTCCAATCACTATATTTAGTGTGTTGCTGGGTGTTTATAGGAGTGAATTTCACTCTAAAATTGATGAAGCAATTCAACAGGGAAGCAAGGAAGAATGGCAGCAAAGTGAAAAGATATTGCGACAGATGGCTGAGGAAAATATACGCCAGAAGGCACTTAGTGTTGCCCTTCAGTTAGACTTATACATTCAGGGCAATCCAGAAATGACGCTTCAGGATTTGCAGAAAAACCTTCAGTTCAGAGAGATAGCTATCCAGCCAGTAGGTAAGACAGGATATACAGCCGTACAGGAATCTAATACCGATATCAACCGTTTTCATAAAGATCCAAAAATTGAAAATTTAGACCTGCACAGTCTGTCTGATAAACTGCCCGAGTTTTGGGCTATTATGAAAGCCAGTTTGGGTGGAAAAAATTCAAGTGGATATTATAACTGGAAAGACCCTGATGGGAAAATACGCCAGAAATTCATGTATATTGCGCCCCTTAAGGAAAAGACCTTTAACGGTGTAAGGCTAAGCATTGCGGCAACTACCTATATAGATGAATTCACTTCTCCTATAAAAGCAGCTCATGATGCGAATCGTAGTACAGCCTACTGTCTCATAACAACAGTAGATAAACTCATACAATCCTTTAGGAATATGGGACTCATATGTATGGGTTTTGGAATTCTATTTATTTCCATATTGGCTTATTTTATTGGCACGTATTTTTCAAGGGCCATTACCCAGCTAAGGGAGGTAACAAGTGCAGTCAATCAGGGCGATTTCAATGTGAGATTAGAGCCATCTATTTCCGGCGATGTGGGGGAATTAAACGAAGATTTTAACAAGATGGTAGCACAGTTAGGGTCAACAACGGTCTCCAAAAAGCTACTGGAGGAGAGCGAGGAAAGATTAAGAAAGGCGAATGCTGAATTACTTGAAGAAATAGCAGAACATAAGAAGGCACAGGAGGAATTGGCAGAGAGTGAGCAAAAATTTAGAGCCTTTGCTGAAACAACCTCTATAGGTATATTGATTTATCAGGGAGAAGCGTTCATATACGCCAATCCTGCTGCAGAGAGTATTACAGGTTTCTCTAAAAAAGAACTGGTAGAGATGAAGTTTTGGGACAGAGTGCATCCGGACTTTCAGAATTTAATCAGAGAACGAGGGCTAATGCGTCTCCGTGGTGAATTTGCTTCTGCCACTAATTATGAAATTAAGATCATCACCAAAGGGGGAGAGGAGAAGTGGGTTAATATTACTGCAGGGTCTACATTATTGGGAGGGATACCTGCTGAAATAGTGACGATGTTTGATATTACAAAAAGAAAGTATGCAGAATCTCAATTGAAGGAGTCAGAAGAACGATACAGAACTGCAATTGAACGCTCGAATGATGGGGTAGCAATTATTAAGGGAGGCACCCTTTTATTTGTTAATCAAAGATTGGTGGAAATTTTCGGTTACAATTATCCTGATGAAATCGTGGGGAAACCTTCAACAATGATGGTTCATTCTGATGATGTGGAAATGGTGATTGATATAGATCGCAAGAGGCGGAAAGGAGAAGAATCCCCTTCCATGTACGAATTTAAAGGGGTCAAAAAGAATGGGGAACCTGTTTATATTGAGACCTCTGTTGCAAATATTATATATCTTGGAGAGTCAGCTTTTTTAGCCTATTTAAGAGACATCACTGACCGCAAGCAGGTGGAAGAAAAACTAAGATACTTGAGCCTTCATGATTCCTTAACGGGCCTCTATAATCGTGTCTACTTTGAAGAAGAGATGCGGCGCCTCGAGAGTGGACGTTTTGATCCAATAGGTCTGATCATGTGTGATATTGACGGACTTAAGCTTATAAATGACACCCTTGGGCATGACAAGGGAGATGAATTACTTTTGGCAACAACACGTGTTATCGGGGAGTCCTTTCGTGGAAGTGATGTTGTTTCAAGGGTTGGTGGTGATGAGTTTGTAGTGCTCCTTCCAAACAGTCCAAGGCCAGTAGTTGAGAATCTCTGTAACAGGATTTTAGATGCTGTTACGAAATATAATGAGGCAGAATCTGAGTTATTACTGAGTATATCCTTAGGGTTTGCGACAAGGGATGGGGCGTCTTCAAGTATGGCTGAACTCTATACAGAGGCTGATCACAATATGTACAGGGAAAAGCTGTACAGGAGCAAAAATGCACGCAACGCAATTGTTCAGACACTCATGAAGACAATAGTAGAAAAAGACTTTATAAATGAAGGTCATTTGGAGCGTCTTCAGAAGATGGTGGTAACAGTAGCTACTACTATTGGAATGTCGGAGCGCAACATAAATGATTTACGTCTTTTTGTACAGTTCCATGATATAGGCAAAGTGGGCATACCAGATCACATTCTTTTAAAACCTGCTCCTTTTAACCAAGATGAAACTGTGGAAATGAAGAGACACAGCGAGATAGGACACCGCATTGCACAATCCGCCCCTGACCTTGTTCCAATTGCTGATTGGATTCTCAAACACCACGAATGGTGGAATGGTGAGGGCTATCCCCTTGGTCTTAAAGGGAAAGACATTCCACTTGAGTGCCGTATACTCACAATAGCCGATGCCTATGATGCTATGACCAATGATCGTCCCTACCGCAGGGCTATGTCTCATGAGGAAGCGATATCTGAACTCAAAAGATTTGCAGGGGTTCAGTTTGACCCTGAACTGGTGGATTTATTTTTACAAACTGTGAATGGTTCGTAATAACAAATTCTGAGTTCTAAACTCCACACGAATTGTGTATCCTATGGTATAAAAAGATCGGTGAATTTGAACTGTTCTCCATCAAACAAACCTCTGTCACTTAACTTTAGTTTTGGTATCACAAGAAGAGCCATAAACGACAGTGTCATGAATGGGGCTCTAAGGTGTGACCCCAGATGCTTGGCAAACTTATCGAGCTTAGAATATTGATCTGCAACACTAAAACCATCTTCATCAGTCATGAGTCCGGCAATGGGTAGCGGAAGCACTTCCTTAAAACCATCATATACAACAGCTAATCCTCCCCTGTGTTTGATAATCAGGTTTACAGCATTACATATATCATTGTCTGTTAGGCCCACGGCTACTATATTGTGAGAGTCATGTGCAACCGATGAGGCAATCGCACCTTTTTTCAAACCAAAGTTTCTTATGAAGCCGATTGCGGGTTTGATATCCTCATAGCGATTCACCACAGTTAGTTTTAAAATATCCCTCTCAACATCAGAGACAACATTATCGCCAGAGAATCTGGGCGTTACCTGGATTCTTCCGGTAACTACCTGGCCGTCTATTGCCTCGATAACGTTCATCCTGCTGCCTGTTGCTTTTACGGCAAAGTCAGCTACCTCCTTTTCTTCTGCTTTAAACTTATTCAGATGGGGTACTGATAATAAGTGGGGCAATAATGTTTTGCCATTTTCTGCAACTATTTTTCCATTAATATATGTCCTTAGAATATTAAGCATATTAAAATTATCTACCTCGATAAAATCTGCATAATCACCTATTCGGAGTAACCCAACATCGAGTCCATAGTGTATAACAGGGTTAACACAGGCACACCGTAATGCGGTCATTATGTCAATATCCATTCTCAGCGCCCTTTTTACTAATTCATTGATATGTTCTTTAACCAGATCATCCGGGTGTTTATCGTCGCTGCAAAACATACATTGCCCGGGAGATTTTAATATAAGAGGACTTAAAGTATCGAAATTTTTTGCAGCAGAGCCTTCTCTAATAAGGAGGTTCATACCCAAGGACAATTTTTCTTCCCCTTCATCGAACTGAAAGGTTTCGTGGTCGGTAGTTATGCCTGCGCTGATATATTTTTCGAGTGCCTTTCCTCTTAAGCCAGGGGCGTGACCATCAATATTTTTACCGTATTTCTTTGCAACCCTTATCTTCTTTATGACATTCTGGTCGTCATTTAAGACGCCAGGGAAATTCATCATTTCGCTCAGATATTTTATTTCATTATGGCTGAGTAAATTATCCACTTCAGCAAAGCTAAGGGAAGCACCAGCCGTCTCAAAAGACGTTGCAGGGACACAGGACGGTGCGCCGAAATAGAATTTGAAAGATACAGTTTTGCCATTCTCCACCATATATCTAACGCCTTCTATGCCAAGTACATTTGCAATTTCATGGGGATCAGACACTGTAGCAACAGTACCGTATATTACCGCCAGTCTTGCAAATTCGGATGGTATCAACATAGAACTTTCAATATGGACATGGGAGTCTACGAAACCCGGAATGATAAATGTATTATAATGCTTATCATCTCTTGTGATACTCGTAATCCTGTCATTCTCTATCTCTATAATTCCGGAGAATATTTTTGAATTCAAGACATCGACTATGTTACCGGATACTTTCATACTTCAGAAGGACGAGGGATGATCGCTATACGGGACGAGGGACGAATTTTCATACGTCCTAATGAGTCCCGTGTACACACGGGATGAGTGGTCGTCCGAACGAATTCTGCAATTTGCGGGATGAGTGGTCGTCCATCGTATATAAGCGGCTATCCTGCTTTGATAATCACCGTATCTTTGTATGCCCGCATGTACGCGTTGATATTTTTTTGTGCAACCACTCCAAACCTATTCCTTATAGGTTCCTCTAATGCCTCTATATCAACAACATTTGTTGCTTTAATAAGGGAGCCCAACATTGTAGTATTTGTTATGGGTACACCGAGTTCCTCCCTTGCTATTTTTGATGCATCAACATAAGCAATATTGTGGCCAGGAAAAATTTTTTTGAGCTCGTCTGCAGATTTGTTTGAGTTTATGATAACAAAACCCTCTTTTTTTAAACCATCGGTTGGGTTTACGGCACCAAGCAGTGTTGAATCTAATATGATAACGTGATCTGGCTTATATACCTTTGACCTCAATCTGATAGGCTTGTCAGAAACCCTTAAAAATGCCTGAACCGGAGCCCCTCTTCTTTCTGGACCAAAACTCGGGAATGCCTGAGCATAAAGACCTTTTTTGATAGCTGCTTGTGCGATGATCTCCGCTGAGGTTACTGCTCCTTGACCGCCTCTTCCATGAAACCTGACCTCTATCATTAATCCTCTCCTTTCGTTATAGATATATTCTTTATTCTCCATTCTGTACCTTTTGGTGTATCCAATAAAATTATGCCCTTATTTGCAAGCATATCTCGAATCTCATCTGCTTTCTTGTAATCCTTGTTTTTTCGTGCCTCAATCCTTTCCCTTATTGTGTTTTCAATGATGGCAGGGTCAAGACCGATACGCTTTAGATGTTGCATTTTTTCATGTGATGCGAATGTATTTAAATCATCTTTCAAAAGCCCGAGGATGTTTGCAAGTGAAATGAGAACATGATTTGTATATACAATAAATGAAGCAATCTCGCTACCTTGTTCGTCTAACATTTTATTCAGAATTTTTGAGAGCTCAAAAATGTATGATAAGGCGAGGGCAGTATTAAAGTCGTCATCCATTGCCCCGTAAAATTTTTTTTCAAGCTCATCAGCTTCCATGTATTGCCTGGGTACAACCTCTCTTGCCTTTCCCATTTCAAAAACCCTCTCAAGGGTAAAGTAGAGTCTGTGGAGCGCACTATTGGTATCCTCAATAGATTTTTCATTGTAATCAACGGGGTTTCTATAGTGGGTTGAGAGAAAAAAGAGTCTCAGCACTTCAGGGTGGTAATCCTTGATAAAATCCTTTATCAGCAATATATTCCCGATAGATTTTGACATTTTTTCCCTTTCAATATTCACAAAGCCATTGTGAATCCAGTAATTAACAAATTTTGCATCTGTTGCCGATTCTGTCTGGGCCCTTTCATTTTCATGATGGGGGAATATCAGGTCCTTGCCTCCCCCGTGAATGTCGAATGGGTTGCCGAGGTATTTAGTGCTCATCACTGAGCATTCTATATGCCAGCCAGGCCTGCCTTTTCCGAAAGGGGCTATCCAGGATGGTTCCCCTTCTTTTGATTCTTTCCAGAGGGCAAAGTCAAGGGGGTTTCTTTTTCTTTCATTTACCTCTACCCTTGCTCCTGCCATCATTTCTTCCGGTGTTCTTTTTGATAGTTCACCGTATCCCTTATAACTTTCAATAGAGAAATAAACATCACCATTGACCTTATAAGCGTTCCCCTTTTTCAGGAGTGTCTCTACAAGACTTATCATATCATCTATATGTTCAGTTGCCTTTGGTTCATAGGTAGGTCTTAAAATATTTAAGGCCTCCATATCTTCATAAAAGGATTCTATATACTTTTCCCCTACATCTTTCCAGGAAATACCCTCTTCGTGAGCCCTTTTTATTATTTTATCATCGATATCTGTGAAATTCTTTACGTATACAACATCATAACCATTTGCTTTGATGTATCTATATATCGTATCAAATACAATTGCGCTTCTCGCGTGACCAATGTGACAGTGGCTATAGACTGTCACACCACAAACATATAATTTAACCGAATTCTCACTGAGAGGGTTAAACTCCTCTTTTTTTCCTGAAAATGTGTTATAGACCTTTATCCCCATGTACCCGTATTTTTAACACAGCGTGTAATATATTGTCAAAATTTACTTTGTATTAGCAGTATTTCCGATGCTGTTAAATATCATGCCCGCATTTGTTGTCAGGCCTGTAAACAGGTATCACATAAGGGCCCTCTGG
>JAPLKF010000057.1 GCA_026388215.1 Pseudomonadota bacterium
CTGGGCAAGACAGCGGGTAATGGCTGATGTCAGGGTAGTCTTTCCATGATCTATGTGTCCTATGGTTCCTATGTTGACATGGGGTTTTGTCCTTTCAAACTTTTTCTTAGCCATACAGAACCTCCGTTTTTAATATTTATGGAGCCCACGACCGGGATTGAACCGGTGGCCACTTCCTTACCAAGGAAGTGCTCTACCACTGAGCTACGCGGGCATATGGAGCGGGCAACGTTTCAACCCGCTACATTTTTTTGGAGCGGGAAACGGGACTCGAACCCGCGACCCTCAGCTTGGAAGGCTGATGCTCTAACCAGCTGAGCTACTCCCGCGTCCTCAACTCCGGTTCATAGTTATTAGTTCATAGTTCGGAGTAAAACCTAAAAAATATTTTAATAAAAAAACTCCGAACCGATAACCCCCTGGCCTCGCTCCCTGGCATTGCACAGCAAAGCAGGGCAAGTCGAACTCATAACTTCCAATGGTGGAGAGGGGAGGGATCGAACCTCCGAAGGACTGCGCCAACAGATTTACAGTCTGCCCCCTTTGGCCGCTCGGGAACCTCTCCATGAGCTGGTGATGGGACTCGAACCCGCAACCTGCTGATTACAAATCAGCTGCTCTGCCGATTGAGCTACACCAGCCGAAATGATAATTATAATATAAGATGGTAATAAAAGCAATATTTGATAAAATATTTTTCTTTATATGTCAACATTATTTATAACAATCCGTACCATCTCACATACAGGAAAAACCTTTGTATTACGTGCGACATTCATTTAGAATTGCCAGGTATGTATAAGCTGGCTATAGAAGGCAGGATAAGAAAACAGAAATCTAATTCACTTTAATATTGACAAACCCATTAAAATGTTGTTTGTTTTCAGCCTTTTAATATTTTAAGGAGGTGGTGCCGTTATGGTATGCGAAACAATGAAACGAGGG
Source organism: Pseudomonadota bacterium (assembly GCA_026388215.1). Classification (NCBI taxonomy): domain Bacteria; kingdom Pseudomonadati; phylum Pseudomonadota; species Pseudomonadota bacterium. The sequence goes on from JAPLKF010000057.1 coordinate 946, forward strand.
ATTGGATGTATATTCATGAAGAAAACTGGATGTTCTTACAACGGTGGAAAATGTTATCCCACTGTAGAAAATTGCGATGGCTGTTCAAGGGTATTGGAGTTCGAAACGGGATTGTATTGTGCAACTTTCCCATATCCAGCACAAAAATGGCAAAAGGGTACCTGCCCTATGTCATCACATGTGAAAAAGGCTCAAAAAGTGGAGGAACAGAAGATCAATCCACTTAAAGCCTCAAAGAGAAATGCTGGAAAAAGGTAACATTTACCGTAAAACTACCTTTAAAATCAGTGAATAGTATATAATGAATGGTGAATAGCCTCTAAAATCCCTTATGCTACATTTTTTTACTATGTCTCAATATGCTGTTCACTATTCACTGCATTTAACATTTGACTTTAGTGGGGATAAATGATAAAAAGGATTAAAATTTTCTTGGAGGATTGGTTTGAAGAAGAATAGATCAGCAATAAAAAAAGCAAAACAGGCTGAAGCAAAAAGATTGAGAAATTCACACGTAAATTCAACTATGAAAACCAACATAAAGAAAATAACATCAGCAATGGAAGACAAAGATAAAGAACATTTAAACGAGGTTTTTAAGAAGGCAGTATCCTATATAAACAAAGCAGAATCAAAGGGTGTCATTCACAAGAATAATGCAGCAAGAAAGATATCAAGACTGTCAAAAAAGGTTCATAGTACTTTGCAAACCAAGGGATAATTTAGTAATCAACAAGTAAAAAAGAAGAGAATCGTCTTGCCAGCCTTCCTGAAATCCTTCTCATGGCCTCCCTTTTATTGTAATCTTCATAGGCCAGATTATCCACCCTGTATGGCTCAGAATCGGATAATGTCCATCTTTTTATAAAACCCCCATTTTTCCTGAATAAGGCAAGTTCAATATCTACGGTGATGTTCTTTTCAATCACAATCCCATCTTTGTTCATGGTAGAAGGTATTATCCTGACATTCTGTATAGTCCCTTCTATGTAACCATCTGAGCCTTCCTTATTTATTTGAAAAAGTCCTGTAGAAATAAGTTCCCTCGTAAAGGCGTCTGTCACATACATAGAAGCATGGGGTTCATATGTTCTGTTTTTAAATACAGGGACATAGAGAGATTTTATATCCCCACCGAAGATACCCTTTTCCTGCACCAACTGGTATCCACAGGAAAGAAGCATTGAAACCGTGAGGATGATTAAACACAGTTTTTTTATAGGGCTTAATATCATGGGCATAGGTAATCCTTTCATTCTGCAATCTAACTAAATAGTCCCGCCACTGGCGGGATTAGTAAATAGTATTTAGTAACTGTTCACTATCAACTATACACTATTCATTGAATTTAAACACACACTATATTTACAAGTTTATTCGGAACAACTATAGTCTTTTTTATCTCTTTCCCATCAATATATCTTTTTATCTTATCAAGGGAGTATACAATATCTATTAATCTTGGCTCCTCAATGTCACGCTCTACTTCCAATCTATCCCTTAATTTACCATTCACCTCAACAACAATTACGACCCTTTCTTCTTTCACATATGCCTCTTTATATCCAGGCCAGGGCCTTTTGATAAAATGTCTATCCTCACCGAGCATCCCCCACAGTTCTTCTGTAATATGCGGGACAAAGGGAAAAAGAAGTGTTATCACGGTTTCAATAGCTCCCTTTAATATCTTTAAGGCTTCTAAATCCTTCCTATCCTTTTCGAGAAACTTGTATATTGTATTTACAAGCTCCATTATGCTCGCTATAGCCGTATTTAAATGGAACCTCTCTATGTCCTCTGTAACCTTTTTGATAGTTTTATGTATCTTGTATGTGAGCTGGTTAAAATCATTGTCATCTGTCTCTGGTTCAAGTACAGCCTCAACATCCTTCAACTTATCCACCCTATCCACAACCATTCTCCACACCCTTTGAAGGAACCTGTAGCAACCTTCCACCCCTTGATCGCTCCAGTCAAGGTCTTTTTCCGGTGGGGATGCAAAAAGGCAAAAAAGCCTCGCAGTATCTGCGCCATACTTTTCAATGAGATAATCAGGGTCAACTGTATTACCCTTTGATTTACTCATCTTTGCCCCATCTTTTATGACCATACCCTGGGTGAGAAGATTTTTAAATGGCTCCCTAACTCCTACAAACCCAAGCTCATTCAACACCCTGTTGAAAAACCGTGAGTATAAAAGATGGAGAACCGCATGTTCAACTCCACCGATATACTGGTCGACAGACATCCAGTAATCGACCCTTTTTCTATCAAGAGGTCCTGCTTTGTAGTCAGGACACGTATATTTGAGAAAATACCAGGAAGACTCAACAAAGGTATCCAATGTATCTGTTTCTCTTCTTGCAGGATTTTTACATATAGGACAGTCCACCTTATAAAATTCGGCACATTCAGAGAGAGGTGATTTCCCCACCATATTTACCTCAAGGTTTAAGGGTAGTATTACAGGTAAATCCTCATAGGGGACCGGGACTATCCCACAGGTATCACAATAGATGATAGGTATCGGTGCGCCCCAATACCTCTGCCTCGATATACCCCAATCACGTAGTCGATAATTTATCTTCCCTTTCCCAATCTTCTTCTCTTCAAGATAGTCTATAATCTCAGGAATGGCCTCCCTGTTCTTTAACCCATTAAAACCGCTTGAGTTCACTAACGTGCCATCTCCCTCATAAGCCTCCTGCATTGTTTCGGGATTCAGGGTTACATTATCCGGCATGATTGTTATTATGATGGGTAATCCATATGTCTTTGCAAATTCAAAGTCCCTCTGGTCATGGGCGGGCACCGACATGATTGCCCCGGTTCCATATTCCATGAGAACAAAATTCCCTATATATATGGGTATTCTTTCCCTGTTCAAAGGGTTTATCGCATATTTCCCTGTAAATACGCCTTCCTTTTCGATACTGATTTCTGCCCTGAAACTCCTGTCCTGAGCCTTTGCCTTTTCTATAAAAGCAAGAACTTCATTTTCGTAGGCTGTACCCTGTGCAAGCTTTGAAGAGAGAGGATGTTCCGGGGCAAGAGCCATAAAGGTTACACCGTAAAGTGTATCAGGTCTCGTAGTGAAGATTGTGAGGGGTGTACCGTCTTCTACTTTGAAATCAACTTCAACACCATAGCTTTTACCTATCCAGTTCTTCTGCATGTTGAGGACTTTCTCCGGCCATCCAGGGAGTTTATCACAATACTCATATAATTCATCAGCGTATTTCATAATGGTAAAAAACCATTGCGTGAGTTCCTTCTGTATGACTTCTTCTCCACATCTCCAGCACATGCCGCCTTCAACCTGTTCATTTGCAAGAACAGTCTGACATTTTACACAGTAATTTACAGGTGCACTCTTTCTATACACGAGCCCTTTCTCAAACATCTTAAGAAAAATCCATTGTTCCCATTTATAATATTCGACGTCGCAGGTTGCGAATTCCCTTTCCCAGTCATAGCTAAATCCCAACCTTTTAAGCTGCTTTTTCATGTATGATATATTTTCGTAAGTCCATGTTGCTGGATGTACACCATGTTCAATGGCTGCGTTTTCTGCCGGCATTCCAAACGCGTCCCATCCCATGGGGTGAAGCACATTAAGACCCTTCATCCTTTTGTACCGTGCAATGACATCACCTATAGAGTAATTCCTTACATGGCCCATATGGATTTTACCTGAAGGGTATGGGAACATCTCAAGGAGATAGTATTTCTCTCTTTTACTATCCTCTTTCACACGAAATAATCGGTTTTCTTCCCAGATTAATTGTCTCTTCTCTTCAACAGTATGCGGTTCATAGTGCTTCATTTCTATTCCTTATAAAAATAGGGGATAGGGTATGGGGTATAGGGTTTAGGAAATAAAACATAAACTCAAGGGAAACTCAAGGGTGATTAACTATACCCTCTCTCTACCCTATCCCCATACCCTCTACCCTATCCCCTATTTGTTTAGCATTGCTCTGATTCTTAATCTTAAGGCGTTCAATCTTATAAAACCGCTTGCATCCTTCTGGTCATATACGGAATCCTTCTCAAATGTAGCAAAATCTTTTATGTAGAATGATTTCTCCGATTTCCTCCCAACCACAGTGCAGTTACCTTTATATAGCTTTAACCTTGCAGTACCTGTAACGCCAATCTGGGTTTCATCTACAAATGCCTTCAAGGGTTTCATCTCTGGAGAGTACCAGAAACCATAATATATGAGTTCTGAAATCTTCGGTATAAGGGTGTCCCGTAAATGCATAACCTCTCTATCCATAGTAATTGACTCCACTGCCCTGTGGGCAACATGCAAAATAGTGCAGCCCGGTGTTTCGTATACCCCCCTCGATTTCATCCCAACATACCTGTTTTCAACAATATCTACCCTCCCTATGCCATGGTCACAACCAATTTCGTTAAGATGTGCAACAATTCTATAGGGTGTCATTACCTTTCCATCAACATCCTTGGGTATACCATCCTCAAATCCTATTTCTATGTATTGCGGTTTATTCGGGGCCCTCTCTGGTGAAGTGGTTATCCGGAACATACGCTCATCCGGTTCCATCCAGGGGTCTTCAAGTATACCGCCTTCATAGCTTATATGCATAAGGTTTCTATCCATACTATACGGTTTTTCTTTGTCAACAGGGACATCTATCCCGTGCTTCCTTGCATATGCTATAAGTTCTTTTCTCGACGAAAAGTTCCACTCCCTCCATGGAGCAATGATCTTTATATCAGGTTCAAAGGCATAATAGGTAAGTTCGAATCTCACCTGGTCATTACCTTTTCCTGTGGCACCGTGAGCAACGGCATCTGCCTTTTCCTTACGTGCAATCTCTATATGTCTCTTTGCAATAAGCGGTCTCGCTATAGACGTCCCTAAAAGATAACTGCCTTCATATACAGCATTAGCCTTTATAGCAAAGAATATAAAATCCCTTGCAAATTCTTCTTTTAAATCTTCGATGTATACCCTTGATGCACCTGTTTTTAATGCCTTTTCTTTAAGCCCTGTGAGTTCTTCTTCCTGCCCAATATCTGCCGCATAGGCTATGACCTCACAATTATACTGTTCTTTGAGCCACTTAAGAATTACAGAAGTATCAAGTCCACCAGAATAAGCGAGAACCACCTTTTTTATTGCCATATCAAAACCTCCAAAGAAACAGGGTTCAAGGATTCAAGGGGTCGAGGATTCGAGCGGTTTTATGCCCTTGAACCCTGGAACCCTTGGCTCCTCGAATCCTTATTCATTTTTTATCAGCCACTCCAGAAGTGCTTTTTGAATATGTAGTCTGTTCTCTGCCTGTGTAAATATAACTTCCTGATATTTTTCAAAAACACCTTCTGAAATCTCCTCATCCCTGTGGGCAGGCAGACAGTGCATAACGATCACATCTTTTTTTGCATTTTTTAAGAGTTTTTCATCTATTCTGTATGGCACAAAGGCCCTTTTTCTATCCTTTCTTTCGCTCTCCTGTCCCATGCTGACCCATACATCTGTGTTTACCACATCTGCACCTCTCACTGCTTCATAAGGGTCATCGGTAAAGATAAATCTCCTATTTTTTTTCGCCTTCTCAAGCAGTGTTTGTGCAGGTTTATAATTTCCCGGGGTTGCAATAACAAGGTTTAATCCAAAAAGTATGGACGCCTCAATCCATGAATTTGCAACATTGTTCCCATCCCCAATATATGTAATCTTAATATCCTTAAAGTCCCCTTTAATCTCTTTTATTGTAAAAAGGTCTGAGAGTATCTGGCATGGATGGTAGAGGTCAGAAAGCCCGTTTATTAAGGGTACACTTGCCCATTGTGCAAACTCCTCTACATTATTCTGGGAATAAGTTCTTATCATTATTGCATCCACATATCTGCTCAAGACCCTTGCTGTATCTTGAATAGGCTCACCTCTTCCTATCTGTGTTTCTCCTGCATTTAAAACTATAGTATTGCCTCCGAGTTCACGCATACCAACCTCAAAGGAAACCCTTGTCCTCGTAGAAGCCTTCTCAAAAATCATGGCAAGGCTCTTATCCTTCAGGGGCTTGTATTCCCTTTTATCCTTTCTTACCTTTTTTAAGAATTTGCCTCTTTCTAAAAGGTATATACCTTCTGCCTTTTTTATATCAAGGAGCTTTGTAAAATCCCTTTTCAAACCTGTTGCCTCTCAAATATCCTATTCGCTATATCAAGAAATATATCCACCTCTTCCTTTTCTATAACCAAAGGGGGCAATAATCTCAGTATTTTACCTTTTGTGCAGTTTATTATTACCCCTTCCTGTAAGAACTCTTTCTGCACAATTTCCCCATTTATTGAAAGTTCAATGCCCCAGATAAGCCCCATCCCCCTTATATCCACAATAAATGGAAACTTTCTCTTCAGTGATAGGAGCCCTTTACGGAGATATTTCCCAATATCCTCACAATGCTTTATAATCCCTTCATCTATGATGGTATTGAGGGTTGCAATAATAGTCGATACAGCAAGGGGATTCCCACCAAAGGTAGATGCATGGGTTCCTGGTTCGAAGGCCTCCATAACATATTCTTTCCCGATGGTTGCCCCAACAGGAAATCCATTTCCTAAAGCCTTTGCGAGGCTCATAATATCAGGCTCTATCCCGTAATGTTCATAGGCAAATAGTTTTCCCGTTCTTCCCACGCCTGTCTGGATTTCGTCGAGGATGAGAAGTACATCTTTATTCTTCGTTATTTCCCTAAGGTTCTTTAAGTATTCCTTGCGTGCCACATAGATGCCCCCTTCTGACTGGATAACCTCGAGCATCACAGCACATGTCTTTTCATTTATGTTTTTTTCTATTGCACCTATGTTGTTGAAAGGAACATACTTAAAACCATCTAAAAGTGGTGCAAAGCCTTCCTGAAATTTCGTCTGCCCCGTGGCTGAAAGGGTAGCTATCGTCCTCCCATGAAATGAATTTTCCATAACAATGATTTCGTGCCTTCCTTCTCCATATTTCTTCCATGAATATCTTCTTGCCAGCTTTATCGCCGCTTCATTTGCTTCTGCACCACTATTACAGAAAAATACCTTATCACCAAATGAGTGCTCCACAAGCATTTCTGCAGCCTTAATCTGAATCTCTGTATAGAACAGGTTCGAGATATGAAAGAGTTTTGCTGCCTGAGCAGTAAGCCCTTCAAGCACATCTACCCGTACATGTCCAAGGTTACAAACCGCAATACCTGACAAAAAATCCAGGTACCTCCTGCCATTCAAATCCCATATCCAGCAACCCTTGCCCTTCGTTACTACTATGGGATACCTGTTATATGTATTTGCAAGGTACTGCTTGCCCTTCTTAATCAGTTCATCCTGCATCTTAAGTACCTCCTGTAATTTGAGTACCTATACCTGAATCTGTAAAGATCTCGAGGAGGATGGCATGGGGAATTCTTCCATCAATGATGTGGGTTGTCTTTACACCGCCCTGCAATGCATCGAGGCAACATTCTACCTTAGGTATCATACCCCCGGAAACTGTTTTATTCCTTATCAGGGCCTCTATCTCGCCCTTTTTTAAAATGGGGATAAGCTTTCC
>JAPLKF010000058.1 GCA_026388215.1 Pseudomonadota bacterium
TAGAACAGAATTATACTAAATTTATAATGAATTGTAACTATTCACTGTTTACTATTCACTATTTACCGATTTAAATGTGTTGATAACAAAAGGGTTTTGTGGTAAAAAGCATCTGTGCCAAAAAATACAAATATAAACCCGATTAACAAAAACATATTTATATGGTTGTTTATTATCCTTTTTGGTCTTTTTATCTTCAATGTTTACTATAAACCAAAAAAGACTTATGATAATGTAATCTTTAGCGATTTTATTGAGGCTGTCCAGACAAACAAGATTCTTTCTGTAACGATCCAGGGCAAGAATATTATCGGTCTATACAAAGATGGTAAGGAATTTAAGAGCTACGCCCCTGATGACCCGGAACTTATGAAGATGTTGCGGGAATATAACGTGAAAATAAATGCGAAACCGGATGAAGAATCAGGAATATGGCAAAATATACTTGTCTCATGGTTTCCAATGTTGCTTCTGATAGGGGTCTGGATCTTCTTTATGAGACAGATGCAGGCAGGCGGCGGCAAGGCAATGGCATTCGGTAAGAGCAGGGCAAGGCTTTTCACAAACAAGGGCAATAAGGTTACCTTTCAAGATGTAGCTGGCATTGAGGAGGCAAAAGACGAACTGCAGGAGATTATAGAGTTTTTAATCGACCCCAAAAAATTTACAAAACTTGGCGGAAGGATACCGAAAGGCGTGCTCCTGGTCGGCCCGCCAGGTTCAGGAAAAACCCTGCTTGCGAAAGCAATCGCAGGGGAAGCGGATGTACCTTTTTTTAGTATAAGTGGTTCAGATTTTGTTGAAATGTTTGTTGGTGTGGGGGCCTCCAGGGTTAGAGACCTCTTTAACCAGGGCAAAAAAAATGCACCATGTATCATATTTATAGATGAGATAGATGCGGTGGGCAGGCACAGGGGCGCAGGTTTAGGCGGGGGGCACGATGAAAGGGAACAGACCTTGAATCAACTCCTTGTTGAAATGGATGGCTTTGAATCAAATGAAGGGGTCATTATTATGTCGGCTACAAACAGGCCTGATGTTCTTGACCCGGCTCTTTTAAGACCAGGGAGGTTTGATAGACAGATAGTTGTTCCTATTCCGGATGTAAAGGGTAGAGAGGCCATACTGAAAGTTCATACGAGGAAGACCATCCTTTCTCAGGATGTGGATTTATCGATCATCGCGAGGGGAACCCCCGGATTCTCAGGGGCAGACCTTGAGAATCTTGTAAATGAAGCTGCCCTTCTTGCAGCGAGGAAGAGTAAAAAAGAGATCGAGATGGAAGATTTTGAACAAGCAAAAGATAAAGTCCTTATGGGGGTTGAGAGAAAGAGCATGATAATATCCTATGAAGAAAGAAGAAATGCTGCATATCATGAAGCGGGGCATGCGCTTGTTGCAAATATGATACCGGGTTCTGACCCTATACATAAAGTCACTATCATACCAAGAGGCATGGCATTAGGCATTACACAACAACTCCCGATAGATGAAAGACACACCTATCCTAAGGGATATCTGCTTGACAATATTACTATTTTACTTGGCGGAAGGGTGGCGGAAGAAATTGTTCTTAAACATGAGACAACCGGGGCTGGCAATGACATAGAAAGAGCAACAGAAATAGCAAGAAAAATGGTGTGTGAATGGGGGATGAGCGAAAAGCTTGGACCCCTGAACTATGGTAAAAAAGAGGAACCCATATTTCTTGGTAGGGAAATTACACGGCACAGAGACTTTAGTGAAAATACAGCCCAGGAGATAGATGGAGAGCTAAGAAAAATAGTCACTGGCTGCTTCGAAAGGGCAAGGGGAATTGTTATAAAGAATATAGATGCATTACATGCCATTGCCAATAAACTTCTGGAAAAGGAAGTGCTTGATGGCCAGGAAATAGAGAATATCATCAGGGAAAGTACAAATGGCAAGGGAGATAATATGTAAAGATAGACCTCTCATCATGGGAGTTCTGAATGTAACACCCGACTCCTTTTATGATGGTGGGAAGTTCTATGCACCAGAAGAAGCGATAAAACATGCCCTAAAAATGGTTGAAGAAGGGGCAGACATAATAGATGTAGGTGGAGAATCTACGAGACCCTTTTCTGAGCGTATTTCTCCTGAAGAAGAGCTAAAGAGGGCCATCCCTGTAATAGAAGGCATACGGGCAAAATCAAACGTTGTAATATCTATAGATACATACAAAACAAAAGTTGCGAAAGAAGCCGTAGAAACAGGTGCCGATATGGTAAACGATATAAGCGGACTCAGATTTGATAAAGATATGGCAAGGGTGATAGGGAAACTTGGGGTATATGTTGTGGTTATGCATATGAAAGGTACTCCTGAAGATATGCAAGAAGATCCATATTATGATGATGTAATAACCGAAATAAAAAACTTTTTTATTGAAAGGATGGCATATGCAAAAAAGTGTGGAATAAAAGAAGATAATATCATCCTGGACCCGGGTATTGGTTTTGGGAAAAGGGTAGAAGATAATCTTAAAATCATTAAAATGCTTCAAAGTTTTAAAGATTTTGGCAGGCCTCTTCTTATTGGCACTTCCATGAAAACATTCATAGGAAAGGTTACGGACTTGCCATTGGAAGAAAGAACCGAGGGTACCCTCGCAAGCATAGCAATCTCTGTTTGGAATGGAGCAGATATCATAAGGGTTCACGATGCGAAAAAGGCAAGAAGGGTAGTCAAACTTGTGGATGCTATAAGGAAATCATGCTAACACTCGTAAGGTGGCAGGACATTTTAGACATACTGGTTGTTTCCTTTATAATTTACAGGATATTCCTGCTGATAAAGGGAACAAGGGCAAGTCAGCTTATTGTTGGAGTTATTATAATCTTCTTTGTATTTTATCTCTCAAAGAAGCTTGAATTGTTTACTCTCGGATGGATCCTCAATAACTTTGTTGGCTCTATCATACTTGTTATCGTGGTGATATTTCAAAACGACATAAGAAGGATGCTTCTCGCATTGGGCAGAAATCCTTTTTTTAAAAAGATTAGCTATGTAGAAGAAACGTTATTTTACGATGAGTTATCAAAGGCATGTATAATTATGAGTAAAAGGAAGATAGGCGCACTAATCGTGATAGAGAGGGAAGTTGGGCTGGAAGAGTTTATGGAGATTGGTATGCAGATAGATGCTCACGTGAATACCGAACTCATATTGAGTATTTTTCAACATGCGTCCCCTTTGCATGATGGCGCAATGATCATAAGAGAGGGTAGGATCAGGGCAGCAAGTTGTATACTTCCTCTCACCCTGAAGGACAATATTGATAAAAGCCTCGGTACAAGACACAGGGCAGCCATTGGCATAACCGAGGTAACGGATGCTGTTGCAGTTGTGGTATCAGAAGAGAAGGGTAAGGTCTCCTATGCCTGCAAGGGGGAAATATTTACTGATATAGGCATGGATGAGCTCAAAAAAAGGCTGAAAGAGTTACTAAAATAAACCTTGAAAAAGAGGTTTAAGGAAATAAGCAATACAGGGAATATGAATGGATATTATTAGAAAATACATACTAAAAGACCTGTCACTAAAGATTCTTTCCTTTCTACTTGCCGCCATGCTGTGGTTTGCTATTTCCTATATTGGCGAGTCGAAGATGAGTATCTCAGTGCAAGTTTCTACCGACAATCTTAACAAAAATTATATAGTCAAAAAGATGGACACAGAGGATGTGTTTGTTACAATAAATGGCCCCGTATTAATACTTAAAAATTTAAGGGCCCGGGATATAAAGGTATCGGTTGACCTGTCAAATGTGAATGAGGGTCGCCATATCTTTAATTTAAAGAGAAGTGACATAAGGGTGCCAAAAGGTATAAATGTAGAGAATATAAAACCTGATTATGTTGCGATAGAAGTAGAAAGGGCTCTGGAGAAAAGGTTGAGAAGTATTGTAAGATTGGATAAAAAATGGATTGGTACATACAGAATAAAATCCTGGTATCCTCATTATATAAATGTAGAAGGCTCCAGGGGGTCATTGGAGAATAAGGATTCTATAGAAACGCTTTTAGTAGATGGTCAATTCAAGAATGAAGAAGAAGAACTGGATGTCTCTCTGGATACAAAGGATATGCTGGTGAAAAGGCTTAAACCTGAAACCATAAGGGTTATTTTAAAGAAATATTAATGTGAAAAAGAGATTATTCTGGGTAGCGAAAAATATCTTTCGGAGGAACTAAATGCCTAAATTAATGGTGAACATAGACCACATTGCAACACTGAGAGAAGCAAGGGGTACCTACTATCCTGACCCCGTATATGCAGCAGGTCTGGTAGAAATGGCAGGGGCATCAGGTATTATTATCCATTTGAGGGAAGATAGACGCCATATCAAGGACAGGGATCTAAGAATCCTGAGAGATGTAGTAAAAACAAAACTCAACCTTGAGATGGCAGCTACCCCGGAAATGATAAAAATAGCAAGGGATATAAGGCCTGATATGATAACCCTTGTCCCGGAAAAGAGAGAAGAATTAACGACAGAAGGCGGGCTTGACGTTGTAACATTTTCAGATAAACTTAAAAAAACTATAGAAAAGATAAAGGAAAAAGGGATCAAGGTGAGTCTTTTTGTCGATCCAGAAGAACCACAAATCGTGGAAGCCCATAAAATTGATGCAGATATGATTGAGATCCACACAGGGGCATATAGTGACGCTCAAAGCGAAAAGGCAAGAGAAGAGGAGTTAAAAAAGGTAATGCTTTCTGCAGCAAAAGGTAAGAAGCTGGGACTTGGAGTTAATGCAGGGCATGGTTTGCATTATCATAATGTGAGGGAGATAGCATCTATTCGAGAGATTGATGAGTTGAGTATAGGACACAGTATAATTGCAAGGGCAATATTTGTAGGACTTGATAGGGCAATTCGTGATATGATTGAGTTGATTAAGAGATAGGGGTTAGGGTATAGGGTTTAGGGGATAGGGTAATGATGATTGGTGTTGATCTGGTTGATGTCTCAAGAATAGCAAGGGTTATTAAGAAACATGGCAATAGATTTTTAGATAAGGTATTCACAGAGGAAGAGATTCAATATGTAAAGGGAATGAAAAGAATGCACGAATCCCTTGCCGGAAGGTTTGCTGCCAAAGAAGCCTTTATGAAGGCCTTTGGCAAGAGGTTGGTATGGAAAGATATTAAGGTATTACAGGTAAAGGGAAAACCCTTTATACACTTTCACGAGAAAGACTATCAGGGGGTGAGTATATCTCACGAACAATCTTATGCGGTATCGGTAGTGGTCATATATGGTAGTCATTCAGGGAATGAATGAAGTACAGACTATGAACATGGTTTGGAATATGAAACTCATTTATAGCGTAGAGCGTGGAGCTTAGTGCGTAGAGTTTAAACTCTTAACCCCCTGCTCTTTGCTCTCAGCTTGTATCAAGGGGAGGTGGACATGAAGGTGCTCTCACCTGAGAGGATGGCAAAATACGATGAATATGCTATAAAAACATGGGGAATTCCATCTTCTGTGCTTATGGAGAATGCTGGAAGAAATACATACAGGCTCACAAAGGAACGCTACCTTACAGGAATGAGATATATAGTTATCGTTTGCGGGAGAGGAAACAATGGAGGAGATGGATTTGTAGTCGCAAGGTATGCAAAGAGAGACGGTTTTCAAACAAATGTTTTTCTCCTTTGTAAGGTTCATGAGCTAAAAGGAGATGCGGCTCTAAACATGAAATTGTATGCATCGATTGGCGGAGAGATAATAGAATGTATTGATAATTTAGATATAATTAAAGAAGGGATTAAAAACGCTGACATCATAGTAGATGCAATTTTCGGAACAGGCCTCTCAAAAACCGTTAAAGGCATGGAAAGATACGTTATAGAGGAGATTAATAAATCGGAAAAACCTGTCATCTCCATCGATATTCCTTCAGGTATTGACGGGAAAATGGGTATCCCCCTCGGGTGTGCTATCAAGGCTACCCATACCTTCACATACGGTTATCCAAAACTCGGCCAGATTCTGTATCCTGGTGCATACTATACAGGCAGACTCACAGTTGTTGATATCTCTTTACCTGCCCCTGCAGAGGATAAAATTGGTATTGATGGTTATCTGATTGATGGCAATATGTTGAGGGAAATCTTGAAAGAAAGAATGCCATGGGCACATAAAGGAACATTCGGCTATGCAGCGGTTATCGCCGGTTCAACTGGTAAGACAGGAGCAGCCTATATGGCATCAACTTCTGCTTTAAAAATTGGTGCAGGCCTTGTAACACTCATCATACCTGAGAGTCTGAACAGTATCATGGAGGTGAAACTTACTGAGGTGATGACGTACCCCGTAGAGGATAAAGGAAAGGGTTTTTTCACTCTTTCCTCATATGGAAAGATTATGGAATTTTTAGAGGATAAGGATGTTATCATAATGGGTCCCGGCCTTTCACAGCAGGGAGAGACGATGAAACTTGTGAGAAAGCTATACACTGATGTAAATAAGCCCTTTGTTATAGACGCTGATGGTATAAATGCCTTCAAGGGACATCTAAATTTAATTAAACGTGTCAAGAGGGATGCAGTATTTACCCCCCACCCTGGAGAGCTTGCCCGTATCATGGGTGTCACGCCAGATGATATAAATATGGATAGAATTAGCGCTGGGCGAAGATTTGTAATGAATACCGGGGCAAACCTTGTATTAAAAGGTGCAAGGACTATCGTGTTCAGTGCCGATGGGAAAATCTTTATAAATCCTACAGGCAATACAGCCCTTGCAAAAGGCGGAAGTGGAGATATACTCACAGGCTTCATAGGTGGATGTATTTCTCAGGGTTACTCTGTAATTGAGGCATCCTTATTGGGAACTTACCTCCACGGTTATATGGCTGACAGATGGGTTGAACACGGCACTGATATTGATCTTCTCGCATGTGACCTGCTTCCCGGATTAGGTGAGGCTATAAGGGAAATTAGGGATGGAAAGGATAGAATTTATATCGAGAAGTCCCTCTGATACATGGGACATAGGGGAACATATTGGAAAATATGCAAAATGTGGCGATCTTTATGCCCTCTATGGTGAGCTTGGCGCTGGTAAAACACAACTGGTAAAGGGTATTGCAAGGGGTATCGGGGTGAAGGATTGGCTATATGTTGTGAGCCCCTCTTTTACAATAATGAATATATATGAGGGTAGATATAACCTTTACCATGTAGACCTTTACAGGATTGAAATGGGAGAGGCAGAAACCCTTCAGATAGAAGAATTTCTCGATAATGGCATAATTGTGGTAGAATGGGCAGAGAGGACAAACTGGTGGAATGGTGTAATAAAGGTAAATATAGAGGTTATTGGTGAGGAGGAAAGGAAGGTTATCATTTTTCGACCATGATAAGAATACATTTTCGATTTGTGATTTTTGATTTGCGATTTGAAATCGAAAATCGGCAATCCGAAATCGGCAATTAAAAAACCATGGAGGTAAAAGATGCTTGTCGTACAGAAGTATGGAGGAACTTCAGTAGTAGATCTTGAGCGATTAAAGAATGTGACAAAAAAGGTGATAGAATATAGAGAAAGAGGTGACAGATTGGTTGTTGTTATATCTGCTATGGCCGGAGAAACGGATAGATTGCTCAATTTAGCGCACAGCATTAGTAAATTTCCTGATGAAAGAGAAGTTGATGTGTTGATTTCTACTGGTGAACAGGTAATGTCTGCCCTTCTTGCTATAACATTAAAAACAATGTTCTGTGATGCTATATCAATGCTTGGTTATCAGGTACGAATAGTAACGGATTCGAGTTATAACAAGGCAAGAATCTCAAAAATAGAAAAAGAAAAAATTGTCTCGGAACTCGATAAAGGCAGAGTAGTAGTGGTACCAGGGTTCCAGGGGGTTGATGAACATGGCAACATCACTACCCTGGGGCGAGGTGGTTCTGATACAACAGCAGTGGCCTTAGCAACAGTTCTTAATGCAGATTTATGTGAAATATATACAGATGTTGATGGTGTCTATACAGCAGACCCTAACATATGTGAGAAGGCAAGGAGAATTAATAAAATATCATACGAAGAGATGCTCGAAATGGCAAGTCTTGGAGCAAAGGTTTTACAGATAAGGTCTGTTGAATTTGCTAAAAGGTATAATGTACCTATCCTCGTAAAATCTTCTTTCACAGAAGGTGACGGAACACTTGTATGCAAGGAGGTGTTATCAATGGAAAAAATGGTTGTTACAGGTATTACTCACAGTAAGAATGAAGCAAAAATAACGGTAAGCAGGGTCCCGGATAAACCAGGTGTTGCATCAAAGATATTTACCGCCCTTTCTGACGCCAACATTGTGGTGGATGTTATAGTCCAGAATGTAAGCCGTGATAATTTTACAGATATCACGTTTACAACAGCGAAAGCTGACGCAAAAAAGGCATATAACATTATGGAGAAGGTAGCCCATAATATAGGGGCAGAAAAGGTGGCGATCGATGAGAATATTGCCAAGGTATCTATTATTGGGCTCGGGATGAGATCCCATGCAGGTGTGGCGTCCAAGATGTTTACAATCCTTGCAAAAGAGGGGATTAATATTGAAGCAATAACCACATCGGAGATAAAAATTTCCTGTGTGATAGATAGTAAATATGGAGAGCTTGCTGTACGTGCCCTCCATAAAGAGTTTGGTCTCGACGCAGAGGATATTGAGGAGGAGAAGTGAAGGTTGAGTTTTATGATACTACATTAAGGGATGGAGCACAATCTGAAGACATAGCCTTTTCCCTCAATGACAAGCTCAGGATTACCGAGAGGCTTGACGAATTTGGTATGCACTACATTGAGGGGGGGTGGCCAGGCTCAAACCCTAAAGACCGCGAGTACTTCAAAGAGGTGAAGAAACTTGCCCTTAAGAACTCCAAAATAGTTGCCTTTAGTAGCACTCTAAAGGCACATGCACATCCAGAGGATGATGAGATTATAAGGGCAATATTCGAAGCAGATACCGAATGTGTTACAATCGTCGGAAAGACCTGGGACTTGCACGTGAGGGACGCCCTCAGGGTCAGTCTTGATACAAATTTAAAGATGATTGAAAAAACGATAGATTATTTAAAAAGGCATGGAAAGTTCGTGCTTTTTGATGCTGAACATTTCTTTGATGGGTATAAGAGAAACAATACATATGCAATGAAAGTTTTGAAGGTTGCAGTAGACGCAGGGGCAGATGTGATAGTCCTTTGCGATACAAACGGTGGCAGCATGCCTTATGAAATCCATGACACTGTGAAGAAGGTTCGTCAAACAGTCAATAAAAGGTTGGGGATACACACCCATAATGATACAGAGATGGCGGTCGCCAATACATTGATGGCTGTGAGCGCTGGATGCGAACATGTTCAGGGCACTATAAACGGTTATGGGGAAAGGTGCGGTAATGCAAATCTCTGCTCTATCATACCAAACATCGTACTGAAGTTGGGATATAAGGGGATAGATAAGGAAAGGTTGGCAAAGATTAGAGATCTCTCTCTCTTTGTCGATGAAATGGCGAATTTTATCCCTGATAAACATAGACCTTATGTGGGTGAAAGTGCATTTGCCCATAAAGGCGGGATACATGTAAGTGCAATAAGGAAAAACCCTGAAACCTACGAACATATGAAGCCAGAACTGGTTGGAAATACTCAGAGGGTTCTCATCTCTGACCTCTCCGGGGAGAGCAGTATACTCTATAAGGCAAAGGAATTTAACATTGACATAGAAAAGGATAAGAAGCTCATTAAAGATGTGGTAAAAAGGATAAAAGAGCTTGAAATGTACGGGTATCAGTTTGAGGGGGCTGAGGGATCCCTTGAGCTTCTCATTAAGAAGACCCTGGGTATACATAAAAAATACTTTGATCTCGTTGGCTTCAGGGTAATGGTGGAGAAAAAGGAAAGGAATCACCCTGTTTCTGAAGCTACTATTTTAGTGAAGGTTGGCGATAGGATTGAACATACTGCAGCCCTCGGTACTGGTCCTGTAAATGCCCTTGACAATGCCTTGCGAAAGGCCCTGCATAAATTCTATCCGGTGCTAAAAGAGATGGACCTGGTAGATTATAAGGTAAGGGTTCTAAGTACAAAGGACGGGACTCAGGCAGCAACAAGGGTGCTTATTGAGAGTAGTGATGGGAAACATACCTGGGGAACGGTAGGTGTCTCGGAAAATATTATAGAGGCAAGCTGGCAAGCACTTGTGGATGGCATAGATTATAAATTACTCATAGAAGAGGAGAAGGACCGGTGAAAAGACTTCTGAATATCCGCGATGCAACAAAAGAGCTAAATATACTTCGGTCACTGGAGAGCTATAAGAGTCCCTTTGAGGTAGTAGGAACATACAGGCTCATCGATGATGGTATAAGACCTGAGGCAACAGTTATTATAAAAACTGAAAACCAGGGGATGCATGAAGCCTCAACAGGCGTAGGACCTGTTGATGCCCTTGCAAATGTATTAAAAAAATCCCTTTCCTCCATTTTCCCCGTGATTCAGGGTGTAAAGCTTGTAGATTTTTCATCGAGGATACATGATACAAAATCAGGCACCTCTGCACAGGTTGAGGTATCTATTATATTCACCGATGGTAAAGAAATATGGAGCGTGGTTGCAATCTCTGCCAATATCAACATGGCATCCTTTATGGCGCTTCTGGATGGTTTTGAATATGCAATACTCTCGAGAGAGAATAATTACAAACCTTAGAAAACATTATCTTTTCAGCAATCTGTAAATTTAATTTGCATATTATATACTTGACAGCTTTTTACATAATACTATAACATCCTTATATAACCCGAAAACAGGTTTTTCCAGACCATCACTATATATGTGTATAAGAAGGTGAATAATGGCTAAAGATAACAGCATTTACTGGAATCCCATCCTTGAGACCCTACCCCGGGAAAAACTCCGAACCCTGCAACTGAAGAAATTCAAGCGTATTCTGGAATGGGCTTACAACAATTCCCCTTTTTACAAAAGGCTTTATCATGATAGTGGCCTTGAGCCCGGGGATATTAAGACCCTTGAAGATATTAAGAAGGTTCCCAAGACAGCAAAGGGGATGCTTAGAGATGTGCAAACCAGAGAACCATTTCCCTATGGGGATATGTTAGCAGTCCCTCTAAAACAGATTACAGAATTCCGTCAGACCAGCGGCACAACCGGCACCCCTGTGTACCAGGCGGATACCTGGCAGGACTGGGAGTGGTGGGCAGAGTGCTGGTGTTATATTTTATATTCCCAGGGTTACAGGGATATTGACCGCGTCTTTATCCCCTTTGGCTATAATATATTTGTAGCATTCTGGGCTGGTCATTATGCGGCAGAAAAGATAGGTTGTGAGGTAGTTCCTGGAGGAGTCCTTGACACTGAAGCAAGGATTCTGAAAATGAAGGAACTTAAATGCACTGCCTTTATGGCAACACCTACCTATGTGCTGGGGATGGCCAGTACGGCAATGAAGATTGGGATTGATCCGAGCAAAGACCTCTATATCAAGAGGATCACATGCGCTGGCGAGCCAGGAGCCAGTATCCCCACTACCAAAAAGCGTATGGAGGAGGCCTGGGGTGCTAAAGTATATGATCATATCGGTGCAACTGAGATAGGGGCCTGGAGTTACGAATGTGCCCATCAACCTGGCGGGCTCCATGTGAACGAGGCCTTCTTTCTTGTTGAGATAGAAGACGTTGAAACAGGGGAAATTATTGAAGAACCCGGTAAAAATGGCAAGATGATTATTACTGCTTTTGACAGAGTAGGAAAGCCCTGTATCCGGTTTGACTCAAAGGATATAATACGATGGGCCGACTATAAATGTGACTGTGGCCGTACTTTCCGCATTATAGATGGTGGTGTTGTTGGCAGGACTGATGATATTACCAAGGTTAAAGGGGTGCTCCTTGCCCCCACCGCAATTGAGGACGTTGTAAGAAACTTTTCTGAACTGGGTAATGAATATGAAGTTATCGTGAGCAAAAAAGGTGACATAGACGATATCCTTCTCAAGGTAGAAATCAGACCTGGATATGAAGACAAGAAAGATGAGATTTTGGTTCTCCTGAAAGACCAGCTAAGGGTTAAAACAAATCTCGGTTATAAGATGGAGGTTCATCCTTACGGTAGCCTACCACGTTATGAAATTAAGGCAAAAAGATTTAAAGATTTGAGGAAACACTAAAAGGGAGGGATGAGCCATGAAAGGAAAAGATAAAATTAACGAGATGGATGTAAAAATAAAGGAGATTCGAAAGACAGCCGAGGAACTTATGAATCTCGGAAAAGATATTGAAGCTGTGAAGAAGAATTTAGTTCGACTTCTTGCAAGTACAAAGATGTTAGAATTAAACATATGTGATTTGAAAGAGCTTTTATAAGAGAAGAGTGATCTAAATCCAGAGTCTCTTGTTATGCTTATGTTTGGCATATGATTGACATGTAATAATGTAAGTCTATTAATATGAGGGCGGTTAAAATTAGGGTCACGCTCCACCCCGAGCAGGGTGGAGCGTGACTACCTCTTTCTTAAGTCAAGACCGACACTAATTAATACTGGTATGCCGTCGGTACTTTCTTAGCCTTTTCCTGACCTTTCCAGTATTCGATACGTTCACGTACAAAGCTTAACCAGCCATCAATCTCTTTGGCCTTATAGCCCTTGGAGATCAGGTCTTTCTTATAATCGTCGATAACGGGCTCTGCAGCTTTTATCCATCTGGCAGCCTCGGCATCGGAGATGGGTATAATCTGGCCACCCTGTTTTGTAAAGTACTCCCTGCCTTCAATATCTATGTTGTTCCACTCAACTGCCCACCGTTCGGTAAACTCTTTGGAAAATTCGTTAATGACCTTTTTAACATCGGCAGGAAGACTATCCCATTTGTTCTTATTCATGAGCACATAGAAGCAATAGGCGCTTCCTACCTTCCATGATGCAGTAACGTATTTTTGCACTTCACCTGTTTTAAAGCCCTTCAACGTTTCGAGGGGAAGCAATGCACCCTCAATAACACCCCTTTTTAGCGAATCGTAAAGGTCTGGTGTCTCAATAGGAATTGGTGTAGCTCCAAGGGCTTTGACTATGTCCCCGAGCCTCCCTGTGCCTCTGAGTTTTAGCCCCTTAAGTTCTTCCAGTGTTTTGACAGGTTTATTAAGCGTCTGGATGACATTTATAGGAGACGTGCTAAGCATAAGTACATGATACGCATCAAAATCTTTCGGTTTGAATTTGTTATAAAAGTCATTGGCCACATGGCCGGCTATCCAGGCACTCGGGAAACCGAGGGGCAGTTCCATTATCTCCATGACAGGAAAACGTCCCCTTGTATAAGCTAAATTTGAGAGGCCGATGTCCGCAATACCGGTGGATACACCTGCGGCGATCTTGGGTGCCGAAAGAAGTGTGCTGCCGGTGTACTGTGTCAGCTCCACCTTGCCGGCTAACTTTTTGTTCAGTTCGTCACAGAACTTGCCCATCATCACCGAATTCATATGTGTGGGTGGAAAATAATTCGCAAACTTGAGCTTTATTACGTCTGCTGCATAGGTAAAAGAATACGTTAAAAATAGAAGCGAAACGACAAACACCAATAATACTAACCTTCTCATAATGCTACCTCCTTTTTGTTTATTGTGTATCTTTGGATTGTGACATATTGCCTGCCTTTGTTCAAGCTATATTTGCAAAACCGTTGCATATGCACTGGTTTTTCCATTCCTGCATCCACTCTCATTTGTAAAATACCGAGGGAAGCCAGAGGGCGAGCTGCGGAAAGACGAACAGAAGGCCCCAGACAAGGATGAGAGAGATCAGGAACGGGGCAACGCCTTTATATATCCGGCCCATAGGTTCCTTGGTTATGTTATGTACCACAAAGACACAGACGGCAACCGGAGGAATAACCACCCCGATCATGACGACAACACCGATCACTATGCCGAACCAGATAGGATTGAAACCAAGCTTGAGGACTGCCGGGTAGAAGATAGGGGTGGCAAGGATCATGAATGCAAGGTCATCAATAAAAGAACCACCTATCTCGTATACGAGGCAGATCATTATCATGATAAGGTAACGGTTAAGAGGCAGCGCTACCAACCAATCTGCTGTTTTCTGGGGGATATTGGTCACGGCTATGAAATGGCCAAGTATTACAGAGCCTGTAATGAGCATAAGGATCATCCCGGCAGTACGAAGGGCTTCCGTGACTGATTTAACATACCCAGTGAAATTTATACTCCGCTTGGCTATCGCCAGAACAAGAACAGCAAATGTACCTACTGCCCCTGCCTCAGTAGGTGTGAAAAAG